>JBLHTH010000001.1:0-69764 GCA_047627195.1 Pseudohongiellaceae bacterium
TTGGTGACTGGAAGCAACGCGAAGCGTTAGTACAGGAAATGATACCAGTCATTGGTCGGTTTTTTAGCCAGCGAAATGTTGGCACATTTATCTACGGGCGACCGCTGCATAATCGCTCTGTGACCTTTATTATGAAATCCCATCGTTTCGTTCGCCAGATTGAGCGCAATGAAATGTCAGAATTTGAATCTCATCCTGTGCTCATGGCTATCGCTAAGCTGGATTTGTGGCATATCCAAATTGATCTAGGCAAGCTTACTGTACGTTTCATGCAGCATCAGCAAGAGCTAGGCAACAAGGCTCTGGATGTAGATGCCTTTGTCAAAAGTGAGTTGGGGCATCTAGACGGAGTTAAAAAACCCCCGATAGAGAAATCTCAAGATGTCGTACTGTACGGCTTCGGGCGTATTGGTCGGTTGATGGCGAGACTTCTAGTGGAGCGCACCAGCACCGGTGAAGTCATGCGTTTAAAGGCCATTGTCGTGAGGCCCGGTGGTGAGGACGATTTGGAGAAGCGGGCGAGCTTGTTTGCGTCGGACTCTGTCCATGGGGCTTTCCAGGGCACGCTTAGAGTGGACAAAGAAAACCGCTGTTTGATCGCCAACGGTAACGTCATTAAGGTTATTTATGCCAATGGGCCAGAAGAGATTAACTACAATGATTACGGTATCGATGACGCTTTAATCATCGACAACACCGGCAAGTGGCGCGATGAGGAAGGCTTGTCATTGCACTTGAAAGCCAAGGGTGCGGCTAAAGTGCTCCTGACCGCGCCAGGCAAAGGGGATTTGAAAAATATTGTCTTTGGCATCAACGATGATGAGATTACGGTCGATGACAAAATAATCACGGCGGCTTCCTGCACGACTAATGCGATAGCGCCGGTGCTCAAAGTAATTAATGATAAGTTTGGTATTGTTCATGGGCATGTAGAAACAGTCCATGCCTACACAAATGATCAAAATCTTATTGATAACTATCACAGTGGCAGCAGGCGTGGGCGCAGCGCCGTGTTAAACATGGTGCTGACAGAAACCGGTGCGGCTAAGGCGGTTGTTAAGGCGATTCCGGCACTGGCCGGCAAATTGACCGGCAATGCGGTAAGAGTTCCTATCCCTAATGTTTCAATGGCCATAATGAGCCTGTCACTTGAGAAGGCGACGACGAAGGAAGAACTTAACGAGTTTTTGCGTCAGATTGCTTTGCACTCAAAGCTTCAAAATCAGATCAGCTATACTGAGTCTGAAGATGCGGTCTCCTCAGATTTTGTTGGCACTAGAGAGGCGGGTGTCGTTGATTCCTTGGCTACTATAGTAGATGGCAATCACTGTGTGCTTTACGTGTGGTATGACAATGAATTTGGTTACTGCTGTCAGGTTGGGCGCATGGTTTATAAAATGGCGGGAGTTACCTATCAGGAATATCCTGTTGAAGAGTGGATTTAAAACTGTCTAGATGTTGTCGTAATGGGTAGTAAAAGCAAGGGCTTGGCCTTATAATTTAACCCTCTTAAATAGACTATGACCAAGCGGCACTGCAGTTCAATTCCATCGTCTATACTCAATTTGTCATGAAGCGTTTTGTGGCGAAAGCCCTTTAGTATTTTTTCCAGAGAACGGCATCCTCAAGGGTGTCGTAAATGAGTGATGATTAGAATCAAACGTGGCTTGGATTTGCCACTAGCAGGCGAACCTCGACAAAACGTCGGTGATGCCCGTAACGTCCGCAGAGTGGCGCTTTTAGGGCGAGACTACGCTGGTATGAAGCCAACGATGGCCGTCGCCGAAGGTGACCAAGTAAAGCTTGGCCAAGTATTGTTCACCGATAAGAAAAACCCCTCTGTTTCCTACACTTCGCCCGGCTGTGGTGTTGTTAGTTCGATAAATCGAGGCTTTCAGCGTACTTTTCTGTCTATAGTCATCGATCTAGATGGCGCCGAAGAAGAGACATTTGCCGCGTACACGCCAGAGCAGCTCGCTACGATTGATGCGCAGTCGGTGGTAGACAATTTGGTGGCATCAGGTCTGTGGACCGCGCTTCGTACTCGGCCATTTAGCAAAGTGCCAGCCCCTGAATCCAGGCCATACGCGCTGTTTATCAACGCTATGGATACAAACCCTTTGGCGGCTAAACCCGATCTGGTTTTGGACGGTAAGCAGGAAGAGTTCGTTTTTGGCGTAAATTTACTTAGTACTTTGCCTGAAAATGGAACTCATTTGATTGTTGGCGCCAAGGATTCGGCAGGTTTGCGAGGCAGGGCCTTCAATGATTCGGTCAAAGTCAGCCAGTTTGACGGCCCTCATCCCGCAGGACTGCCCGGTACGCATATTCATACCTTAGAGCCTGCTGGTGCAAAAAAACATATTTGGACGATCAATTACCAAGATGTTATTGCCATAGGCAAGTTGTTTATTTCAGGCAAGCTAAGCACCGAGCGGATAATTTCTATCGCTGGACCCCAAGTGGTCGAGCCTCGATTGGTTAAAACTCGAGTAGGCGCTAGCTTAGATGAATTAATGGCCGGAGAGCTCTTGGGCAACGAAACCAGAGTTATCTCTGGCAGTGTGCTAGGTGGGCGCAAGGTCGAGGGAGTGGAAGCATTTCTTGGCCGCTACCATCTCCAAGTAACCGCACTGCGCGAAGGTCGTGAACGTCCAGCGTTCGGCTATTTGTCCCTTGGTGCAGATCGGCATTCGGTAATGGGTATATACATTTCTCGGTTCTTCAAAGGTCGCAAATTTGCCTTGTCTACTAGTACTCAAGGCAGCGATCGGGCCATGGTGCCTATCGGCGCCTATGAAAAAATAATGCCCCTGGATATTTTGCCAACTCAGTTGCTGAGAGCGCTTATTGTTGGCGACATCGAAACCGCCACTAATCTTGGCGCTTTGGAATTAGACGAGGAAGACTTGGCGCTGTGCAGCTATGTATGCCCGGGTAAATATGAATACGGACCGATTCTTCGGGACAATCTTACTCGAATTGAGAAGGAAGGATAGTAGTGGGCTTACGCAGAGTTCTTGACGACTTAGAGCCGCATTTCAAACCCGGCGGAAAATATGAGACGTGGTACGCCTTATTCGAAGCCGTTGATACAGTTTTTTATAGCCCTAGTAAGGTCACAGTAGCCGAACCTCATGTGCGTGATGGCATAGATCTAAAGCGGGTGATGATTACGGTTTGGGTAGCTGCATTTTTCCCTATGTTTTACGGTATGTATAACCTAGGGTTTCAGGCCAATATGGCGATAGAGGCCATGGGACTGCAGGGCAGCGGCGACTGGCATGAGGGCATTATCAGTCTATTTGCTGGGCATAACCCGGCTAGTCTTTGGGATAATGTCGTTTATGGCGCTTCCCACTATATCCCTATTTACGCAGTTGTATTTGTGGTCGGTGGGTTTTGGGAGGTTCTTTTTGCCACCAAGCGCGGTCACGAAATTAACGAAGGCTTCTTCGTAACATCCATCCTTTTTACGCTTATTGTACCGCCAGATTTGCCTTTATGGCAGGCAGCACTGGGAATTACGTTCGGAATCGTTGTGGGCAAAGAGGTGTTTGGGGGCACGGGTAAAAACTTTCTTAATCCTGCGCTCACCGGTCGTGCTTTTTTATACTTTGCCTATGCGCCTCAGCTTTCTGGCGATGCGGTATGGACCGCCGTCGATGGCTACAGCGGAGCGACAGCGTTAGGTCAAATTGCGGCTGAAGGCTTGCCTGCCATGGCAGCCAATACCGGGCTTGAACTGACCTGGTTAAATGCGTTTTTAGGCCAGATGCAGGGCTCGATTGGGGAAACCTCCACAATTGCAATACTGCTAGGCGGTTGCCTTTTGTTGTTTACCAAGATTGCGTCTTGGCGAGTCATGTTATCTGTGTTCTTAGGTATGGTTGCTACCGCGACGTTATTTAACGTTATCGGGTCAGATACAAATCCTGCATTTGCAACCCCTTGGTACTGGCATTTTGTCCTCGGCGGATTCGCTTTTGGTATGGTGTTTATGGCGACAGACCCAGTTTCTTCATCCATGACGAACACTGGTAAGTATATTTTTGGGGCGCTAATTGGTTTTATGACTGTGCTGATTAGAGTGATAAATCCCGCCTATCCTGAAGGTGTGATGCTTGCCATATTGTTTGCTAATCTTTTTGCACCAACTATTGACTACTACGTGGTTAAGGCCAACGTAAGTAGGAGGAGAGCTCGCGGTGTCCTCTAAAGACTCTATTAAAAGTACCTTAATTGTCGCCTTTTGTTTGTGCGTGGTGTGTTCCATTATTGTGTCAGGAACAGCCGTTGTGCTGAAACCGCGTCAAGATGCCAATCGCATATTGGATAGAAACAAAAACATACTAGCGGCTGCCGGGCTCTATGATTCCGCGGTAAATTCCGACAGTGACGTGGATTCGTTATTTGCAAAATTTACAACTCGAATAGTTGATATAAATAGCGGAGAGCTAGTTAGTGAAGCCGGTCTTGAGGAGCTAGGCTTGGATGCTAGCAGTTACGATCAGCGCTTGGTGATGAATGACCCTGAGTTCTCTGAAGCTATTAGTCCTGAAAATGATAAAGCTAATGTAAAAAGACGCGCGCTTTATCAAACCATCTACCTCGTTGAAGATGATTCTGGTCTGGAAACCATCGTTTTGCCAATCTCTGGCTATGGTCTATGGGGAATCCTTTATGGCTATCTTGCACTCGAAGGTGATGCGAATACGGTCAAGGGTCTTGCGTACTACGAATTAAAAGAAACGCCGGGGTTGGGCGCTGAAGTACGAAATCCGAGTTGGACAGACCTTTGGCCAGGCAAGAAAGTTTATGCTGACGACGGCTCAGTAGGGCTTGGAGTGGTGAAGGGGGCAGGAACTGGCGACTACCAAATAGATGGCCTGTCAGGAGCCACCCTGACCAGTCGCGGGGTTGACGACATGATTAAGTATTGGCTGGGTGAAGATGGTTTTGGGCCTGTCCTTAAGTCCGTGATTCGGCCTGACGATGTTGAGTTCCTCGCCTTGGCTGATAGTGGCTATGAGCTGTAGTTAAAAGAAGGCAGCAGAAAGAGAATAGGTAAAAGAAATAATTAGGACAGATAGCTAGAATAACCAAATTTTTTTTAACCGTGCCACTTTGTTGGCTCGAGCGACAGGAAATACTAGGAAAAGTAAATGATAACGGCTAAAGAAGTAATCTTAACTCCTTTATTTGAGAACAACCCAATTGCGCTGCAAATACTAGGCGTATGTTCAGCTCTTGCAGTGACAACGCAGCTAAGTGTGACGCTGGTTATGTGTGTCGCACTAACTTCTGTCACAGCATTCTCAAATTTATTTATATCAATGATTCGAAACCACATGCCGTCTAGTATTCGTATTATTATACAGATGACTATTATTGCCTCACTGGTTATTGCAGTTGATCAGTTCCTGCAGGCTTATGCTTATGAAATAAGCAAAAACCTAAGCGTATTTGTTGGTCTTATTATTACCAACTGTATTGTTATGGGCAGGGCGGAAGCCTTTGCCATGAAAAACCCACCAGGCATCAGTTTTCTAGACGGTATCGGCAATGGACTGGGTTATAGCTTAGTGCTAATTGCTGTTGCCGTTGTTCGAGAATTCTTTGGCTCAGGGAGTTTGCTCGGATTTGAAATTCTTCCCCTAGTTGGTAACGGGGGCTGGTACCAAGGCAACGGCCTTATGCTTCTATCTCCTAGCGCATTTTTTATTATCGGGTTTCTAATCTGGGGCCTGCGCAGCGCGAAAGCTGAGCAAGTTGAAGACAAAGAGTTCCGAATGGCGCCGCATCATCAGGAAGAGGGTGCATTCTGATGGAGCAGTTAATTAGTCTTTTTGTTAAAGCGGTTTTTATCGAGAATATGGCGTTGCAGATGTTTTTAGGCATGTGCACATTCTTGGCCGTTTCTAAGAAGGTTGAGACGGCAATTGGTCTAGGTGTTGCTGTGGTAGTGGTGCAGGCCATTACGGTGCCGGTCAATAATCTTATCTTTAATGGTTTACTTCGCGAGGGAGCGTTGTCCTGGATAGGATTGCCTGAGGTGTCTTTAGACTTTTTGGGTTTCCTTTGTTACATCGGCGTTATCGCAGCAATGGTTCAGATTCTAGAAATGTTTTTGGATAAATTTGTCCCTGCTTTATATAACGCTCTGGGGGTGTTTCTGCCCCTTATTACCGTTAACTGCGCCATTTTAGGCAGCTCATTACTTATGGTTGAGCGAGATTATTCTTTTCCAGAAAGCGTGGCCTTTGGTCTTGGTTCGGGTTTTGGTTGGGCGCTGGCTATTGTTGCTTTAGCCGGGATAAGAGAAAAATTGAAGTACAGCGATGTCCCTGATGGGCTCGAAGGTTTAGGTATTACTTTTATAACCGTAGGCCTGATGTCTTTAGGTTTCATGTCACTGGCCGGCGTGTCTTTGTAGTAGGTTGAAATAGCAGGTTGAAATTATGATCGATTTTACGGCCATTATTGGTGGCGTTGCTTTATTTACAGTAGTCGTTATGTTGCTGGTGGGTATTATTTTAGCTGCTCGATCCTTCTTGGTGAGCAGCGGCGACGTATCGATAGAAATCAACGGCGACCCGGACAAAAAAATTGTGGTTCCCTCTGGTGGTAAATTACTAAATACCTTGGCCGATGCTGGGATCTTTTTGTCTTCAGCCTGCGGTGGCGGCGGAACATGCGCTCAGTGTAAATGTCAAATTCTCGATGGCGGCGGATCTATGCTGGCCACCGAAGAAGGACATTTCACGCGGGGAGAGGCTCGCAGCAACTGGCGCTTATCTTGCCAAGTTGCGGTTAAGCAAGATATGAAAATTGAAGTTGCGCCTGAATTTTTCGGCGTAAAGCAGTGGGAATGCACTGTGATTTCCAATGACAATGTGGCCACGTTTATTAAAGAACTGGTGCTTGCTATTCCAGATGGCGAGAGTGTTAATTTTCGCGCTGGTGGGTATGTGCAGTTAGAAGTTCCTCCACACGAAGTCCGCTACAAAGATTTCGACATAGGCGAAAAATATCGCGGTGATTGGGAGCATTTCGGTCTGTTCGACGTTGTGTCAACGGTACCAGAAACAACTATCAGAGCCTACTCTATGGCTAATTACCCTGATGAAAAAGGGGTTATTAAGTTCAATATTAGAATTGCTACACCACCGCCTAGAACTGATTTGCCAGCGGGCAAAATGTCTTCGTACATTTTTGGCCTAAAGCCCGGTGACAAAGTAAAAGTGTTTGGTCCTTACGGTGAGTTTTTTGCGAAAGAAACTAAAAACGAAATGGTATTTATCGGTGGTGGTGCTGGTATGGCTCCGATGCGTTCACACGTGTTCGATCAGCTTCGCAGAATTCACAGTGACCGTAAGATTAGCTTTTGGTACGGCGCGAGAAGCATGCGTGAAATGTTTTACGAAGAGGACTATAACGAGCTGGAGAAGGAAAACGACAATTTCGACTGGCATATAGCGCTCTCAGATCCTCAGCCTGAAGATAACTGGAATGGCATGACAGGCTTTATCCACAACGTGGTTCTGGAAAATTATTTAAAGGATCATCCTGCTCCTGAAGACTGTGAATATTATATGTGTGGACCACCGATGATGAATGCGGCGGTGGTCAAGATGTTAAAAGACCTTGGCGTGGAGGACGAAAACATCGCGCTTGATGAGTTTTCATGATCGCTGGGCCTCGCAGAGTCTCTTTCGCTGCCGCGTTTCTGGCAGCTCTGCTAGGCCTTGTATATTTTTGGGGTTCACCGTCCCCGGCAACAATCAGTCAGCTTTCCGGTCTAACCATGGGGACCAGCTATCGAATTCAGCTAGTTGATTTGCCTACCGGGAAAAGTGAACAGCAGATTAGCGGGGACGTTAGTGCGCTGCTTGCAGAAATGGATAAAGGTATTTTCTCTACCTACGCAGACTCCTCCGAACTTTCTCGGCTAAACCGCCATCCCATAAATACTCCTTTTGCAGCATCCTCCCATTTGACTGAGGTGCTATCGTTAGCTATGGAAATTTCCGAATTAACTGGTGGCGCTTTTGATGTGACAATCGGGCCGTTAGTCAATCTTTGGGGTTTTGGGCCAGAAATAAGTCCAAAAGACGCGGTTCCGACCGATTTTGACATAGCCGCCGGACGCGAGCAGGTAGGGTTCGAAAATATCGTTATTGACCCAGATACAGGGGAGATTACTAAGCTGCGTAGTTTGTTTGTAGATTTAAGCGCAGTCGCCAAAGGCTACGGTGTAGATCAGTTGGCAAGTTATTTTGATGACCAGGGTGTAGAAAGTTATTTTTTAGAGATTGGTGGCGAACTCAAAATAAAAGGCCTCAAACCTGGCGGTTTAAGCTGGGTGCCGGCGATAGAAGCGCCTGTGGATAGTACGTCGCAGGTGTATCAAGTTTTTTTTAGTCGCGGTGAGACCATCGCCGTTGCAGGATCCGGTGACTATAGAAACTACTTTGAGCTTGATGGTGTTCGTTATTCCCATGAGATTGACCCGCGCACCGGCTATCCTATTCGTCATTCTCTGGCGGCGGCGTACGTCATAGATGAGTCCGCAGCGACAGCGGATGCATTGGCTACAGCGTTCATGGTAATGGGGTTTGAAGAGTCGCGGGCATTGGCAAGCACAATGGGCCAAGCGGTTTATTTTATTTACAAGAGTGACGATGGCTTTCGTGACTACGCAAGCGTTGAGTTTGCGACTTATATGGAGGATTAAGCGATGGCAGTATTTCTGATAAGTTTTTTGTTGATAGTTACAGTTGTTCTAATCATGTCCGTCGGCGTGATCATGGGCCGGAAACCGGTGCAGGGCTCCTGCGGAGGGTTAAACAATCTTAGCGGTATGGACGAATGTGAGCTTTGCGGTGGCAGCGTTTCTAAATGTGAAGAGCTAAGCGTGAAGGCGTAAGCTGACATATCGAACTTACAAGATTTAAACCAACAAGAATATTTCTCTAACTAATTCTAGGATTTAGTGGCGATGGAAAAAGATCATTTTGACCTCATTGTTATAGGCAGTGGCCCTGCTGGGGAAGCAGCTGCAATGAATGCGCGCAAGAAGGGTCGGACCGTTGCGGTTATTACAGATTACCCTAAAGTAGGCGGCGCTTGCACCCACTGGGCAACGATACCTTCTAAGGCGCTGCGTCACTCAGTTAAGCAGATCATGGCTTTTAATACGAATCCTATGTTTCGTGATTTTGGCGACACTCGAAAACTCAGTTTCCAGCAAATAATGACTCATGCAGATCGTGTTGTTTATGAGCAGGTCCGGATGCGCTCAGATTTTTACGAGCGTAATGCAATACCCATCTTCACTGGTAAAGCCAGTTTTATTGATCAGCATACGATTAGATTACAGGGTAAAAGAAAAAAACTGTCAGCGGATAATTTCATAATTTCTACAGGCTCTAGGCCCTATAGACCGCCAGTGGTAGATTTTGATCATCCACGGATGTTTGATAGTGACACCATACTTACCCTTGATCATTCTCCAAGAAAAGTCACTGTCATAGGGGCAGGTGTCATAGGTTGTGAGTATGCATCGATTTTTGGTGGCCTCGGAGCAAAAGTCGAGCTAATCAACCCGTCGTCTTCACTACTTAATTTTTTGGACACAGAAATTAGTGATGCTCTTAGCTATCATTTGCGCAATGTAGGCGTAAGGAGTCGGCACGGGGAAGAGTTCTCGGAAATTGAATACTTTGATGACCATATAGTTACCTACTTACAATCGGGTAAAAAAATAAAAAGTGATATTGTCCTGTGGGCAAACGGGCGAGCTGGCAATACCGAAGAGCTGGGTCTGAAAGGCTTAGGCATAGAAACCAACAGTCGAGGCCAAATACAGGTAAATGATTTCTATCAAACCAAGGTTGAGAATATCTATGCCGCTGGAGACGTTATTGGCTGGCCATCATTAGCAGGCGCTGCTTATGACCAAGGACGAGCAGCCTGTAATGCTATTTTTGCGCCGGACCAATGCCACCCAGTAAAACAGGTAGCAACAGGTATTTATACAATTCCTGAGATTAGTACTTTCGGTAAAACGGAGGCGGAACTGACAGAGGCTAAAATACCTTATGAGGTAGGAAAGGCGTTCTTTAAGAACACCGCGCGAGCTCAGATTACGGGAGAGCAGGTGGGCATGCTAAAGCTTATCTTTCACTTTGAGACGCTGGAGATCCTTGGGATTCACTGTTTCGGTGACCAAGCCTCAGAAATTGTTCACATCGGCCAAGCAATTATGCTCCAGCCGGGAGCTGCAAACACAATGAGGTACTTTCTAACGACTACTTTCAATTATCCTACTATGGCTGAGGCTTATCGAACTGCAGCACTAGACGGATTGAACCGGGTTTTTTAGTTCTCTACTGCATCATTTTAAAAGATCATTTAACTATTTGGGACACACGCGCTTGTCATTATTGAGGCTTGCCAAAGATCAAAATCGAGGTTAGTTTTAAGCGTGTGTAACCGGTTATCCTAAAAGAGCCACTTATGGTCAACTACAGCCGGGTTGTAGAGGAGAGAAAAATGATAAAAACGGCCAAAGACATTCTCAAAGAAAAAGGCGGTCATTTAGTAACAGTCACATCTGATGCCACAATCCATCAAGCTCTTACTGTAATGACTCAAAACAAAGTTGGTGCCATTGTCATTGTCGATGACGAAAAAATTGTCGGCATCTGGACTGAGCGAGATCTTATGTTTAGAGCTCTCGAAGACGGCTTTAATCCTAAAACCGCCAAACTTAGCGCCAATATGAGCGACAATTTGGTTTCTGCAAATGTCGATGAGCAAACCTTCCAGTTATATGACAAATTTCTCGGTCGCCGGATTCGTCATCTGTTAATCGAAGAAGACGGAGAGTACATAGGCTTGCTATCGGTTGGTGACGTAATGAAAGCTAACCTTCAGCAAAAAACAGAAGAGTTTGCTGAGCTTAACCAAATGGTCAGTTTGGAGTATTACGAAAACTGGAAAGGGGCTCAGTGAGATTAGTCGGCCCTGCATGCTTGGGCGCAGTAGTAAAGCTCTAGTTTTGCTGCTACAAACTGCTTGCCATTCCCAATCTATCCATGTAACTATCAAGCCTCTATAGAAGAACACCTTTGGTGTTAATATCTAGACAGTTGTAAGATCAGAATAAATAAAAGTTGGTACAGAATTTTGTACCTGATTAAAGAGCCGCCGTCTCTAATCTGATGAACAATTTGCATCTTGCAGTAAAATTCAACCACTGCAAAAATTGACAGTTTAAAGGGCTCCCAGTGCAGAGTGATTATGCTTCATGGGTAGTGTCAGAAAACTTCGCTTAATTCTCCAAATTCCATTGGCTAAAAAGCCGATGTTTCTAGTGCGACGTCGTTTTAGATTAGACCTCCCGTTCTCTCTCTCTCTGAAAAGCTTTCGATCCGATCAAACTTTAGCACTAACTCAAGGTCTTTCATTAGGTCGGTTGTGCTCTGTTTTACATTCTTTACGCTGTTTAGCAAAGGGTGAGTATTAGGGTTTAAAAGGCAGCATCACAACGACTACACGACGAGAATAAGACGAGTTAGGCCAGATTTTAGAAATTTTGATAAATGCGAACAGAATTAGTTATGGCTTGCTGTTTGCTAAATTTCTTGAAGATGGTTTTTCTACATTCACTGAACTTTGTCAGCTGTATAAGCTATGTCAGCCATGTGAAGGTTTGAAAATGGAGTTGAGGACTTGGAAGTAACAAGCGAACTATTGAACGATCTACGACCATTTTTGTTTTACGTGGCTTTAGTATTAGCCGTTGTAGCAACAATGTTGGGTCTGTCTTACTTCTTAGGGCAAAGAATCTCTCGGCCCTACAAAAACACACCATTTGAGTCGGGGATCGTTTCCGTTGGCAGCGCTCAATTTAAGATATCTGTGCACTTCTACCTGTCGGCCATTCTCTTCATAATTTTTGACCTCGAGGTCGTATTCCTTTTTGCATGGGCGGTAGCCGTTGAACAGGCTGGCTGGCCCGGTTTCATTGAGATTACTGTTTTTATTGGGATTCTACTCGCTGCGCTGTTTTATCTTTGGCGAATTGGCGCGCTCGACTGGCGTACGCAAACTCAAAAACGAGAACTTAAGACAATGGTTGGCCCTGGTGGGGTTACCAATAGAAAGGAATTTACGCTATGACTTGGGAGTTGCAACCGGCCGATGAGGCATCATCAGTAAAGCCCGGGGGAAGTTCTTATGATGAGTTTATTCGCCGCAATGTAATGATGGTCAATCTTGAAGATATGATCGCTTGGGGTAGGAAAAATTCGATATGGCCATTTAATTTTGGCCTTTCATGCTGCTACGTAGAGATGGCTACAGCCTTTACGTCTCGTCATGATTTAGCGCGTTTTGGCGCTGAAGTAATTCGGGGAACTCCTCGCCAAGCCGACATGATCGTTATTGCTGGAACGGTATTTCGTAAAATGGCTCCTGTGGTTAAGCTACTCCACGAGCAGTTACTTGAACCTAAGTGGGTTATTTCCATGGGTTCCTGTGCTAACTCCGGTGGAATGTATGACATTTACTCCGTGGTGCAAGGTGTGGACAAGTTTTTGCCAGTCGATGTCTATGTATCAGGCTGTCCACCGCGCCCAGAAGCTTTGTTAGAAGGGCTTATTTTATTGCAGGATAGTATCGGCCGCGAGAGAAGGCCGTTAAGTTGGATGATAAATGATCAGGGAATTATTGAGAAGGAGCCCAGGCCGGTCCAGCGCAAGGTCAAGCATAGCGATCGCATCAGTGCGACTGAGTTGCGATCTCCAGATGACGTCTGATTGGTTTTAAATGGTCAAAATATAAGCTTTATTAAAAATCAAATTAAAATAAGAAGCTAGAAATGCCAGAAGCCAGCACTAACTCTACAGACAACTCTCAAAGCGAAAATTTGCTTAGTCAAATTCGTCGTGATTTTTCTGGGAAAATTCTGGCGGAGCAAACAACTTGCGATGGAATTCCAACCGTTTGGGTGGCGCGCGATAATATCAAGTCCCTTCTCAACGCCTTGCATGAAGATACAAGCCCACGCTTTGAAATGTTGTTCGATCTGACGGCTATAGATGAGCGCCTAAGGTCTAACCGGCAAGGACAGCCAGCAAGTGAGTTTACCGTCGTTTATCACTTAATGTCATTCAGTGGCAACTGTGACGTGCGCATTAAAGTTCCACTTCAAGACAATGATTTAGTTCTTCCTACTATTATCGATATTTGGCCCAATGCTAACTGGTATGAACGCGAAACCTGGGACATGTTCGGAATTCGATTTGAGGGCCACCCAAATTTAATCAGGTTGATTTTGCCGCCAACGTGGAAAGGTCATGCGCTGCGTAAAGAACATCCCGCCCGTGCGACTGAAATGGAGCCTTTTTCTCTCGATGACGAGGCACTAACTTTTGAGCAGGAGGCGCTAAAGTTTAAGCCAGAAGAATGGGGGATGAAGCGAAAATCGGATAATTCTGAATTTATGTTTCTAAATCTAGGCCCTAATCACCCTAGTGTTCACGGTGCGTTTCGAATTGCTTTACAGTTAGACGGTGAAATTCTAGTCGATGCGGTGCCGGATATTGGCTATCACCATCGCGGCGCTGAGAAGATGGGCGAAAGACAATCTTGGCATACTTTTATTCCTTATACAGATCGCATTGATTACCTGGGCGGGGTGATGAACAACCTGCCTTATGTTATGGCAGTTGAGAAAATGGCGGGTATCGTTGTACCGCCTAGAGTGGAAGTTATACGAGTCATGTTGTCAGAGATGTTTCGTATCTGCAGCCATCTCTTGTTTTATGGAACATTTGCTCAAGATGTAGGGCAGCTATCTCCAATTTTCTATATGTTCGTAGAGCGCGAGCGGATATTTAATATTATTGAGTCGATTTGCGGTGCTCGTATGCATCCAGGCTGGTTTCGAATTGGAGGTGTCGCTCAAGATCTTCCAAATGGCTGGGAAAAGAAAATATATGAGCTTTTAGAATTCATGCCTGACCGTCTAAAAGAGTACGACAGTATGGTGATGAATAATGGCATTGTAAAACGTCGAACCCAAGGTGTCGGTATGTATAACACCGAAGAGGCTTTTAACTGGGGAGTTACAGGAGCAGGGCTTCGGGCGACAGGTTTTGAGTGGGATTTTCGTAAGCAAAGGCCCTACAGCGGCTATGAAAACTTTGAGTTTGATATACCTATCGCGGTGAATGGAGATGCCTATGACCGATGTGCAGTGCGCGTAGAAGAAATGCGTCAAAGTTTGCGAATTATTAAACAGTGCGCTGACAACATGCCGTCTGGCCAGTATAAATCTGACCATCCTTTAACGACCCCGCCACGTAAAGAAAATAGCCTGCAAGATATCGAAACTCTCATCAATCATTTCTTAAGTGTGAGTTGGGGGCCAGTCATTCCTCCAAATGAAGTAACGGTTGCGATTGAGGCGACAAAGGGAATCAACAGTTATTATTTAGTGAGCGACGGAAGTACGAATTCTTATCGAACCCGAATAAGAACCCCTTCATTTGCACATCTGCAAATGATTCCAGAAATAAGCAGGGGATTTATGGTGGCTGACTTAATCGCCATTATAGCGAGCATTGATTTTGTTATGGCGGATGTCGATCGATGAGTGTGCAAATGTCTTCAAGCTCTTCAGTGATTGCAAGTACTTCAACTCGGGCTCGCAAGCTAACCCCTGCTGAGATTTCAGAGATAGAGCACGAGATGACCCTATATCCAGACAAGCAAGCGGTTGGTTTAGAGGCCCTCAAAATAGTTCAGAAACATCAAGGTTGGGTGTCCGACGAAAGTCTGCTGGCGATAGCTAAGTATCTAGATTTACCAGCCAGTGATTTGGAAGGTGTAGCCACTTTTTTTAATTTGGTTTTTCGCCAACCCGTCGGTCGCAATGTGATTCTTTTTTGTAACAGCGTGTCTTGCTGGATTATGGGTTGTGATGATCTAAGACAGCACATTAAGGACACTTTAGGTATTGGATTTGGCCAAACTAGCGCTGATGGGGAGTTCACACTTATCCCTGTTCCCTGTCTTGGTGATTGCGATAAGGCGCCGGTAATGATGGTAGGTGAAAAAATGCAGCGCAATCTTACCCGAGACACAATAGACGAGGTAGTTGCTCAGGTTAGAGCTCAATCAAAATAGTTTGTTGAACTAGCAGATCAATTTAAAAAATTAATGCCAGAAAAGTCGATTAAGGATGCACAGTGACAGATAGGCCTCTAACAAGAAACATTGACCTCAATCGTGGGCCTCTCGATATAGCCGGCTACGAAGCCGCCGATGGTTATCAGAGCATGCACGCAATTGCCAAAGGCCTTAGCCCGGACGATGTCTTAGCTATCGTAAAAACCTCTGGCCTTAAAGGGCGCGGTGGAGCTGGCTTTCCAACTGGACTGAAGTGGAGCTTTGTTCCTAGAGGGGAAGCATCTCCACGTCAAAAATATTTGGTAGTTAACGCCGATGAGATGGAGCCGGGTACGTTTAAAGATCGGCTTCTGATGGAAGGTGACCCACATTTACTCATAGATGGGATGTTGGTTGCGGCATATGCAATTCAAGCCAACATGGCTTATATTTTTCTTAGAGGCGAATACATCGACGCTGAAAACGCACTAAAAAAAGCTGTCAAGGAAGCGTACGAACGAGGTTTTTTAGGCAAAAACATTCTGGGGACTGGCTTCGATCTAGATATAGTTTTGCATACTAGTGCCGGTCGTTATATTTGCGGTGAGGAAACCGCGTTGCTTAATGCACTTGAAGGCAAAAGGGCAAATCCACGAGCAAAACCGCCGTTCCCGCAGGTCAGTGGTCTATGGGGAAAACCGACGATTGTAAACAATGTAGAAACGCTTTGTAATTTGCCCGGCATCTTGGCTTACGGAGTCGATTGGTATCAGGGGCTTTCTTTGGGCGTTGATCACGGCACCAAAATATTTGGTGTAAGTGGCAAGGTTAAAAACCCAGGTTGTTGGGAGTTGCCGCTTGGCACGCCTGTTCGTGAACTGTTGGAAGGTCACGCCGGTGGAATGCGGGATGGTTTGGAACTTCGTGCGTTCTTACCGGGGGGCGGCTCAACTGATTTTATGCTACCAGAGCATTTGAATTTAAATTTGGACTACGATGAAATTGGGAAAGCGGGTAGCCGTCTGGCGACCGGTACGATGATTGTTTTGGACAATCAAACTTGCCCTGTAGGCATGATTGGAAACTTGATGACTTTCTTCGCTCATGAGTCCTGCGGCTTTTGTACGCCATGCCGAGATGGCTTGCCTTGGGTAGATGAGATATTCAAAGGTTTTGAGGCTGGAACCGGCAATGAAAAAGACCTAGCAATCCTCCATGATCATGTTGATTATTTGGGGCCAGGAAGAACATTTTGTGCTTTAGCCCCTGGGGCAACAGCACCGTTAGGTAGTGGTTTAAAGTTCTTTGCCGAAGATTTTCAGAAGCATATAAGCGAAGCGCGTTGTACTTATAAACATTAATACTAAATTAATACAGAATTCTGGAGTTTTAGATGGCTAAAATTGTTATAGACGGAGTCACTTACGAAGTGAATCCCGGTAACAATCTGTTGCAAGAAAGCCTTTCTCAAGGTTTAGACTTGCCTTACTTCTGCTGGCATCCCTGTATGGGATCGGTAGGGGCATGTCGACAATGCGCGGTAAAACAATATCGAGATGAGAACGATGAGAACGGAATGATAGTGATGGCGTGCATGACTCCGGCAACTGATGGAGCCATCATTTCCATAGAAGATGAGCAAGCTAAGAAAATGCGTGGGCAGGTGATCGAGAGCTTGATGATTAGCCATCCTCACGACTGTCCTGTTTGTGAGGAAGGCGGTGAATGCCATCTTCAAGATATGACTCAAATGTCAGGTCATAACTACCGCCGGTACGATAAAAAGAAAGTAACTCATCGCAATCAACATCTAGGTCCTTTTATTAATCATGAAATGAATCGCTGCATAACTTGTTACCGTTGCGTGCGCTATTACGACGATTACGCAGGAGGCACGGATCTTTCGGCTCAAGCCTCTCATCATCATGTCTATTTTGGACGTCAGGAAGACGGCGTGTTAGAAAATGAGTTTAGTGGCAATTTAGTAGAAGTTTGTCCAACTGGCGTATTTACTGACAAGCCCTTTAGTAAGCGCTATAGCAGAAAATGGGATTTACAAGTGGCGCCTAGTATTTGTACCGGCTGTGCTGTTGGCTGCAACACATCTCCCGGCGAGAGATACGGGGAATTGCGTAGAATTGTTAATCGTTATAACAGTGAAGTTAACGGCTATTTCCTGTGTGATAGAGGTAGGTTTGGTTTTGATTTCGTCAATAGCGAGAACAGAATTACAGCCCCATTTAAGCGAAATAAAGACGGTAGTCAATGGATCGAAGGAGTTGAGGTCGATGACGCAAAAGCGATCATAGCCAATCTCAAAAAGAAAAGCGTTTTAGGTATAGGTTCGCCTCGCGCAAGTAACGAATCTAATTTCGCTTTGCGTAGCTTAGTAGGCAAAGAAAACTTTTTTGCTGGTTACTCTGACGTTGAACACGAATCCATGAAGTTGATCAATAAGCTCATGCAAGATACGTCTTTTCACAGTCCGAGTATTAAGGAGATCGAGCAAGCAGATGCGATTCTTATACTTGGCGAGGATGTCACTAATGTAGCGCCAAGGGTTGCGCTGGCGCTTCGTCAATCAGTTCGTCAGCGCGCTCAAGAATTAGCGGCGGCTAATAATATTCCTCATTGGCAAGATGCTGCAGTGCGCGAACTTGCTCAGCGTGAACTTAGTCCTCTGACAGCTATGACTCCTTACGCAACAAGACTCGAAGATGTAACGACTCATAGTATTGTCGACTCAATGGCTAGCCTTATAAGTCTAGCTCAGTGCATCGCTTGTGAGATTTGTGCAGAGGCTCCAGAACCAAGCAAGCCAAATACTGGCGCGAGGGATCTGATCGCTCAGATTGCTGCTGAGCTTAGCAGTGCCAAAAGACCTCTAATTATCGCCGGCAGCACCGCTGGTGATCCTGCCGCGATAAAAGCGGCGGCTAATATTGCCCGAGCTCTTTCGACTAAAAGATCGAAAGCTACTGATTTATGTTTACTTAGCCCAGAGGTCAACTCCGTTGGCTTAGGTCTTATGGTGGACCCTGAAAATAGTTTAGGCAAAGCCCTTGAGCTAGTTCGAAGTGGCGAAGTTAAAAATATCGTCATACTTGAAAATGATTTGTATCGCCGCGCTAGTACAGCGCTCGTTGATGAGGCGCTACACAAAGCCGAGATGGTTGTAGTGGCTGATCACTTGCCTACACCGACAACCGAGCAGGCGACATTGGTATTGCCGAGCACAGCATTTTCAGAACATGAAGCAAGCTATGTGAATTTTGAGGGTAGGGCACAGCTAAGTTACCAAGTGCACCGTTGCCATAGTGACGCATTACCGTCCTGGCGCTGGTTCACGGGATCAGACATCGCTCATGTGAATGACGTGATTGCCCAATGCGCTGCTGGCATCTCTGGATTAACAGCATTGAATGAACTTATTGCTGGCGCCGATATTATTGCCGGAATCAAGTTTCCTAGGCAGTCTCATCGCTACAGCGGGAGAACGGCTATGAAAGCAAATATAAATGTTCATGAGCCCAAACAAGCAGTAGATGAAGAGTCTCGAATGTCTTTTTCTATGGAGGGGGTCCCTTCCACAAGGGATTCAAATATTCTGGCGTCGAGCTGGGCTCCTAGTTGGAATTCAAATCAGTCAATTTCTAAATTTCAAGAAGAAGTTAATGGGGAGTTAAAGCAAGGTCATCCTGGTTCGCAAGTATTTTTGAAGGCTTCCAAGCCGCAAAGCTACTTCGAAATAAGCAATGAAAATTCAGCCCCATCATCGGATTTGAGCATTAGTTTCGCTCATCAAATATTCGGAAGCGATGAGCTCAGTGCCAAAGCTGCGCCGATTGCCGAGCGCATGACCACTTCCTACATAGGCTTAAGTTTAGAGGATGCACAGGCGCGAGATCTGGCACAAGGAAATACAATTAAGCTCGGTGAAAGTTCTGCCACAGCTACTGTCATTATTCGTAGAAAACAAAAGACGGGTACGGCCGCACTTTACTGCGCACCTGGTGAAATTAACCCATTTGACGTCTTGCAAATTAGCTCGATCAGCAAAGCTAACAGTGATCATAATGCCAACAGCCTTGACGGTTTACAGTTAAGTGATCGCTGGGAGGATGATTAGCCTATGAATTGGGAAGTTGGATCAGGATTAAACCTTGGCGTTATTCTAGGAACAGTTATCGTTGTTGCCGCTATGTTGATTTGGGTTGAGCGGCGTCTATTGAGCCTTTGGCAAGAGCGCTTGGGACCAAACCGTGTTGGACCTTTTGGATTATTGCAAGTGGTCGCCGACATGATAAAAATATTCACCAAAGAAGACTGGGTGCCTCCGTTTGCTGATAGATTCAGTTTTGTCTTAGCGCCAGCAATCATTATGGTGGCGATTTTATTGAGTTTCGCCGTCGTACCCTTTGCCCCTGGAGTGGGAGTGATTGATTCCAATATCGGTGTGTTGTTTGTTCTCGCTATGGCATCCCTTGGCGCTTATAGCGTTATGCTAGCTGGTTTATCTTCGGATAATAAATATGCTTTGCTTGGTAGCTTACGCGCTGCAGCACAGATGATAAGTTATGAAGTGTTCATGGGCGTCTCTTTGCTTGGAGTTGTCGCGCTAAGTGGTAGTTTTAATTTGCGGGAAATCGTCTTGGCGCAATCAGATGGTTGGTATGTCATCCCTCAGTTTATTGGCTTCGTTATTTTCTTTATAGCAGGAATTGCTGAGAGCCACCGATTACCTTTTGATATTCCTGAGGCCGAGCAAGAGATTTGCGCGGGTTACCATACCGAATATTCGGGAATGAAGTTTGGCATGTTCTTTGTCGGAGAGTATTTGGGGCTAGTCTTAATTTCGTCTCTAATCACCGTGCTTTTTTTCGGCGGTTGGCTTGGACCTAGTTTTCTTCCACCTATAGTTTGGTTTGTGCTCAAAGCTTTCATTTTTATTGCGTTTTTTATTTTGCTGCGGGCTGCAATCCCGAGGCCTCGCTATGATCAGTTAATGAGTTACGGCTGGCTGTTCTTGTTGCCCCTGTCGCTGCTTAACCTGCTGGTTACTGGCGCAATAATATTGAGCACTTAAATGCGAGAGACGCTACAACAATTATTAAAAAGCCACGTGGTCTATTTGCAAATTGACTTGACCGGCTCGATAAAAAATCATCAGCAACGGAGTACTTTATGCTCAAGTTAATACAGGACACGCTGATTAGTCAGGTTCACACACTGTGGCTTGTTTTTAAACACGCTTTCGTTAAAGCGGATACCGTTCAATATCCAGAAGAGGCGCCCTATATGGCACCGCGGTGGCGCGGCCGTATAATCCTTAGCCGTGACCCAGATGGCGAAGAGCGTTGTGTGGCGTGCAATTTGTGCGCATGTGCTTGCCCGGTCGATTGTATCGCTCTGCAAAAAGCTGAAGATGAAGATGGCCGCTGGTATCCAGAGTTTTTTCGGATTAATTTTTCCCGCTGCATCATGTGCGGTTTCTGCGAGGAAGCCTGCCCAACTAATGCGATTCAATTGACTCCTGATTTTGAGATGGCCGAATACTCTAGGCAAGACATGGTTTGGGAAAAGGAAGATTTACTTATTAACGGTACTGGTAAGTATCACGACTACAATTTTTACCGTGTTGCAGGTAAATCAATAAGAGGTAAAGACAAAGGAGAGGCGCAGAACGAAGCTGACCCGGTCAATGTCAGGAGTTTAATGCCATGAGTCTGTTATTTTATTTAGCAGGCGCCATAGCTATTATTTCTACGGTGGCGGTGATTCTGCAGAGCAATATCGTCCACGCGCTCATTTATCTCATTCTGTCACTGCTTTCGATAGCGGTAATATTTTATGTGCTGGGTGCCCCATTTGCTGCAGTACTCGAAGCCATTGTCTACGCTGGAGCAATAATGGTGCTGTTTCTCTTTGTTATTATGATGCTGAACTTAGGCCAGCACACTCGTGACCAAGAAAAACAATGGTTGAGCTTAACAGGTTGGATTTTACCATGTCTGTTAGCGGCAGTCTTACTTGCTCAATTAATCAGTGTGCTTAGCAGCTATGACGTAACCATGAATCCAGAAACTGTGGGTGTGTTAGAGGTGAGTGCATTGTTATTTGGGCCTTATGTGCTTGCAGTAGAGTTAGCATCTATTCTTTTGCTGGCAGGCTTAGTTTCTGCATATCACTTGGCAAAGAAATAATGACGAAAGTGAATCAGAGAATCACGTAATGGAAACGATACCTACAGAGCATGGTCTTATTTTAGCTGGGATTCTTTTTGTTCTAGGGCTAATAGGTGTGCTAACAAGACGCAACATAGTGTTTGTGCTTATGTCTCTGGAAATCATGCTCAATGCTAGCGGTCTCGCGTTTATCGTGGCGGCCGCACGTTTCGGACATGCTGAAGGGCATATTATGTTTTTAATGATTTTGACCTTGGCTGCAGCTGAAGTAGCGGTAGGTTTGGGACTAATTATTCAAATGTATAGAAAATTTCATACAGTAGACATTGCTGTGCTGAGTGAAATGAAAGGCTGACACAATCCTTATCAAAACTAATACTAACTAAAGAGCGATAAGACACGACTGTGCAAGAATTTATTTGGCTATTACCAACTTTACCGTTGCTGGGCTTTTTGAGCCTAGCGTTAACTGGTGGCTCGCTGCCGAAAAGAGCTGTAGCAGCTATCGGGGCCGGCAGTATCGGTGCTGCCTTTATTGTTGCAGCTTTAATCGCTGTCGAGTTTTTGGGCTCTGGCGAAGAAGTCTTTGTATATCAGACCTGGGTTTGGATGTCGGTTGGGTCTTTTACTCCCGGTATCACGTTCTACTTAGATGGTTTGTCACTGGTAATGATGCTTATCATTACTGGGGTGGGTTTTCTTATCCATCTTTACTCCACTGGGTTTATGTTTGACGATCCTAGTTACAGCCGCTTTTTTTCCTATATGAATCTGTTTGTCGCAGCCATGCTGATGCTGGTTTTAGCCGACAATTTGGTGCTCCTATATTTGGGCTGGGAGGGCGTCGGTCTTTGTAGTTATCTGCTGATTGGTTTCTGGTATGAAAATCCTGCCAACGGTTATGCCGCTCGAAAGGCATTTGTGGTAACGAGAGTAGGGGACACCTCAATGGCGATAGGGCTTTTTCTTTTGTTTAGAGAATTAGGCACCCTAAATATTCAAGATTTAATGGTCGCCGCTCAAAGCGAATGGCAAATAGG
Source organism: Pseudohongiellaceae bacterium (assembly GCA_047627195.1). GTDB lineage: Bacteria > Pseudomonadota > Gammaproteobacteria > Pseudomonadales > Pseudohongiellaceae > UBA9145. Next base: position 22,409 of record JBLHTH010000001.1, read on the forward strand.
CACAGAGATGGCGGTAGCCTGCTCACTGCTACTGCTCGGCGGGGCTGTTGGAAAGTCCGCGCAATTACCATTACAGACATGGCTGCCTGATGCGATGGCTGGACCTACGCCAATTAGCGCTCTTATACATGCGGCTACGATGGTTACCGCTGGAGTCTACTTAATAGCGAGAACGCATGTATTGTTCGAACTTGCGCCCTGGGTGCAGATGCTGGTGGCTTGGATTGGTTTGGCAACGTTGTTAATGGCTGGCTTTACGGCATTGACTCAGCATGACATTAAAAGAATTCTAGCTTATTCAACAATCAGCCAGATTGGCTATATGTTTTTGGGCCTAGGTGTTGGGGCCTGGTCTGCCTCGGTCTTTCACTTGATGACACATGCCTTTTTCAAAGCACTTTTGTTTCTGGCAGCAGGTACAGTCATATACAGCCTGCACCATGAGCACGACATTTTTAAGATGGGTGGTAAACGCAAGCAGTTGCCAGTTGCGTTTTGGTCTTTCCTGATAGGCAGTCTTGCCTTGGCGGCATTTCCATTTACGTCGGGGTATTTTAGTAAAGACGAGATATTGTTGGCCGCTTATGCATCCGGCGGTTCAGGTGTTTGGCTGTGGATAGGAGGCGTTTTTGGCGCGTTCCTAACAGGGGCTTACAGTTTTAGACTAGTGTTTGTTGTGTTCTTCGGTGCCAGCCGAGGGCATCACGATGAGAAAGAAAAAACTGGATTTGCGATGGCGACACCACTTTTCGTTTTAATGTTGTTGTCCTTGGTGGGGGGCTGGATTCAAATTCCAGTTGAATCGGTGTTTAGCCATGGGCTTGCGCATGAAGAGCACCACGTTAGCGCTTTAATTCATGGAATAATGATAGCTGTTCCGCTGCTAGGTATTGCCGTTAGCTATCTTTTCTTTGTTAGCGGTGCGTTTTCTGTCGAAAAGCTTATGTCTTATAAGTTCGCAAAATTTTTGCATCGTTTTTGGTTTAGCGGCTGGTACATGGATGCCTTATACCAGCGCGTTTTAGTAAACCCATTCGTTTGGTTGGCTAGGCTGAATCGCAACGATTTTTTTGATGTGCTTTATAACTCGCTCATTATTATTTCACGATTAGCGCACGGATTAATTGTAAAATCGCAAACTGGTTATTTAGGTTGGTATCTTTTAAGCATGGTAGCCGGCTTGATAGTTGTCTTGGCGGCGGGGGTTTACCTGTGATTTTATTAGCGCTAATTAGCATTCTTTTTGTAGGCGGACTTATTGCTTGGGCTTCAGAAAGCGTGGACGCAAACTTTCCCCGAGCTATTGCCCTCATCACTGTCATTATAGAGCTGGCTGTCGTTTGCCTGTTACTACTTCAGGAGTCTAGCGCTGAGGGCTGGGTGGCAAGCGTTGATGCCGCATGGATTCCGCGTTTTGGCATAAGCTTTTACTTAGCAGCAGATGGACTCAGTGTTCTTATGATTGCTTTAACCGCTTTTTTAGGTTTGATTGCGGTCGGTTCGGCTTGGTCTGAGATTCACGAGCGAACCGGATTTTTCTACTTTAATTTGCTTTGGACTTTAGCCGGTGTAATAGGTGTATTTACTGCGCTTGATTTATTTCTATTTTTCTTTTTTTGGGAAATAATGTTAATCCCAATGTATTTTATTATTGCGATATGGGGGCATGAAAACAAAAGCTACGCGGCAATGAAGTTTTTCATTTTCACTCAGGTGAGCGGCATGCTGATGCTAGTCGCAATTGTGATGATGGCCTATTTGCATTTTGTAGAATTTGGGCAATTGAGTTTTAAGTATCAAGACTTACTTAATTTGTCAGTCGCTAACCCGCTTCAATTTTGGATTATGCTAGGTTTCTTTATTGGCTTTGCAACCAAATTACCTTCGGTGCCTTTTCATGCATGGCTGCCTGATGCACACAGTCAAGCGCCAACGGCCGGCAGTGTCATTCTCGCTGGGGTACTACTGAAAACAGGCGCTTACGGTCTTATTCGTTTTGCAATCCCTTTGTTCCCAGAAGCTTCCGCTCATTTCGCACCTTTTGCGATGGGTTTAGCCGCTTTTAGTATTCTTTATTGTGCCAAGGTGGCTTTTGCTCAGTCAGATATTAAGCGTTTAATAGCGTACACAAGTGTCAGTCATATGGGGTTTGTGACCTTAGGAATTTATGCTTGGAATGAGCAGGCCTTGCAAGGGGCGATTATGACTATGCTGGCCCATGGATTAAGTGCGGCAGCTTTATTTATGTTAGCCGGTGGATTGCAACATCGAATCCATACTCGAAATATGAACGAGATGGGGGGGTTTTGGATTTATGCTCCGCGCATGGCCGTCGTCACAATGTTCTTCTCCATCGCCGCTTTAGGCATGCCTGGTCTAGGTAACTTTGTTGGTGAGTTTTTGGCCTTGTTAGGAGCATTTCAAGTCAATGTCATAGCCACCGTAGCATCTGCTTTTGGCCTGATATTGGCCTCAGTTTATTCTCTCTGGGTTATTCAAAAGATCTTTCAAGGTGGCTACTCAGATTCTCACTTTGAAGGTTCCAAGCTTAGGGATTTAGATCGTCGTGAAATGAGTTATTACGCCTTAATGATGGTTGGCTTAATATGGATGGGTTTATACCCGCAACCCTTTTTAGATTTAGCAGAACCGGTGCTGACTTCATTGCTCGCTAGTACTCACAGTGTTGCTGAGACTCTTATTCCGACTCCTACTCTCACCCCTGCTACGGGAGCTGGGCTCTAATGATTAGTTTCGACGATTTATTGCCATTATTGCCACTACTTATCGTGACATTAACAGTTGTTGTGACGATGATAGTGATTGGTATTAGAAGAAGTTTTATTGTTTCGGGGGCGTTAACTATACTGGGTTTATTGCTAGCCGCTTGCGTGGCAATGGTGATGTTACCTTGGACCAATCAGCAGGTAACCCCGCTGCTTATTATTGATCAATACAGCTTACTTTTTACGGTGATCACCTGTGTTGCATCCATGTTTATTGCCATCTTTAGTTTTCCATACTTTTTTAGATTGGATGATCATAAGGAAGAGTTTTACTTGCTTATAGGGCTTGCCACAGTTGGCGCTATTGTCATGGTTAGCAGTAATCATTTTATTAGTACAGTGCTCGGCTTGGAAACTTTAAGTATGTCGTTGTACGGAATGATCGCTTATCCATTACACAGTAAAGACTCTGCAAACTATCCGTTGGAAGCATCGGTAAAGTATTTAATTTTATCCGCCTGTGCCTCCTGTTTTATCCTTTTCGGTATGGCGCTAGTTTATGCCCAGACAGGTACTTTAAGTTTTACTAGTCTCGCTGTCCCTGATCCTGAGTTTGGACTAAGTGAAGGTTACACAGTGGTTGCTCTTCTATTAATCTCTACTGGAATGGCTTTCAAATTATCTCTGGCACCATTTCACCTCTGGACGCCTGATGTATATGAGGGATCTCCATTGCCGGCAACAGCTTATTTGGCCACTGTTGGCAAAATGGCTATGGCGGTGCTTCTGCTGAGGTTTCTGACTAGCACTGAAGCTTTGTCTTTCGGTGCGATCCCTGTGGTTTTTTCATTGATCGCGATAGCGTCAATAATTGTTGGCAATCTTTTGGCTTTGCTACAAGAGAATCTTAAAAGAATTTTGGCTTATTCTTCCATAGCTCATATGGGCTATCTTTTAATTGCGGTTGTTTCCAGTGCTGTGTCTGGCGGTGGGATTAGTGTTGAGGCAATTAGTTTCTATCTGATCGCCTATGTTGTTATGTCCCTTGGTGCATTCGCTATTTTGTCCACACTGTCTTCGAGTGAAAATGAGATTGATCAGGTGGCTGACTATCAAGGTTTATTTTGGCGATCGCCTTGGTTGGCGACAATGCTTATAGCGATGTTGTTGTCGTTAGCTGGCATTCCACTGACTGTTGGTTTCATCGGTAAGTTTTATATTTTCTTTGCTGGCGTGGAATCTTCTCTTTGGGTTCTGTTAGCGGCTCTAGTCATCGGCAGTGGCATAGGGCTCTATTACTATTTACGTATTGTGTACATTATTTTGCAACCGTTGAAAACAAAGCAGCAAACTTCTTTTCCGATTGCCGGTATAGAAAGTTTGAGTTCCTATTTTGTAATTGGGCTACTGTTTCTAATGCTTATTCTTTTAGGTGTTTATCCTTCACCGCTGGTGTCTTTGGTTAATTCTGCGTCCGGTTTTATCTAGCTTCACCGGGTTCTTCGCTCGCTTTTACTTTTGCCCCAGTCACATTTATTGCCTGTGCCCAGCAGAATTTCGCACCTGCTGACTGTTTCCAATTGCGGTACGCTGATTCGATGTAGTCAGATATTTTCGATTTCCTGCGCGCCATTTCTTTACAGTTGCGATAATTTTTATTACTGGCTAATAGTAGTAGTTTCGCTTGTGAAGTAATCTCGGATTCTGGAGAGCGGCAAAAATCTAGATCGTATTACCTTGTCCACGTACCTCCTGCTAATAACTATGATAATGAGCTTTTAGCTGATGCGGTTAGTCTGCCGGTGACGATGGTAAAAGAGTTGAAGAGGTCGGTGCACATAGAGAGTGGGTTAGATTTACTAGGTCTATGAAACGATCGCTTAATTTATTTGCCAAAATTTAAACGGGGAGGTAACTACGGTTATTATTCCAGCTAAGGCTACAGCTACGGCTACAGCTACAGCTACAGCTACAGCTACAGCTACAGCTACAGTTCAGGATGGTTTTAACGAAGAGGTCGACTTGATCGTTGCTATCGATATGTTTGGGCCCATTCAGGTAGTCGGAGTTCCTCAAGACATGTCGGGTTCTGGCTTATCCGGAATGCTAAGAATTATAGAATCACATTGGATGAAATCATTTAAAGGTAATGCCGTTAGAGGTATAGAGGTATAGAGCGATTGAGCTGGCAAACAATACCCGCCGCTAAAGAGTATGACCTTTATGTTGGTGTGTCTGTCACTCCTAAAACTGTTGCAGCCGAAATATGTTACGTTTTGGTGTTTTATCAATCCGGTTGGACCGCATTTTTAGAGGTCGCTTCAAATGTTATTTAAAGACCATTTTTCGGGACATGCTGAGGTTTACGCGCAGGCTCGTCCAACTTATCCGGCTGAACTGTTCGACTATTTGAACTCAGTGACGTCAGGGACAGATCTCGCCTGGGACTGTGCAACCGGGAATGGACAATCAGCGGTGGCGCTAGCGGGCTACTTTGACCAAGTGATAGCTACTGATGGCAGTGCCGCGCAAATCGATGCGGCGAAAAAAATGTCTAATATAGACTATCGAGTCGCTTTAGCTGAAGACGTTATTCTTGATCCGGTTAGTGCTGATCTAATTTGTGTGTCTCAGGCTTTGCACTGGTTTGAATTAGAGCGGTTTTTTCAGGTTGTTGATGCCGTCTTAAAACCAGGCGGAGTATTGGCGGTTTGGTCCTATGGTATTCACACCATTGATGAGAAGGTGGATAAGGTTATCGGCGAACTGTACCAGCAAACCCTCGATGGCTATTGGCCGCATGAGCGGCTTTTAGTTGAGCAGGCATACAAAACAATAGAGTTTCCTTATGAGAAAATCCCTAGTCCAGAGTTCACGATGTCCTTAACCTGGACCCAGGGTCAGGTTGAGGCATATCTTCGCAGCTGGTCTGCTGTGCAGAAATACATTAAGGCTTACAACAGTGATCCGGTGGTCGCACTTTCAGATCAACTGAAACTCGCGTGGGGGAATGAACCGGTTAGGACGGTGGTCTGGCCCTTGGTGTTTATTTTATGTCGTAAACCCTAGCTTTTAGGGTGATCCTGCCTTGGTATTGCTATGTGAGCAGACTATCATGGCCATCTGAAGCACCTTCAACTCATAATGAGTAAATATGCAAAACAATAAGATTTCGGTCATTGGCGGTGGCAGTTTCGGTACTGTCATCGCAAATATCATCGCGACCAACGGTTTCGACGTTCAATTTTGGATGCGTAGCAGTGAACAAGTAGCGCAAATAAACAGCCGGCATGAAAACTCTCAATACCTTCCAGGTTATAAACTGGATAAACGTGTTCACGCGACGACCAATATGGCGCAGGCGGTGCACGACAGCGCAGTTGTGTTCGTGGCGGTGCCCAGTTTGTCGTTTAGAGAAGTTGTTAAGGCAGTCGTCAGCGAATTGGATTCCGATGCGATGCTAATCAGCACTACAAAAGGCATTGAGGCAGGCACTTTCCTGCTTATGAGCCAGGTGCTGAGTGAGGAGTCTCCAAATTCCAAGATTGGCGTTCTTAGTGGTCCTAATCTGGCTAAAGAAATAGCTGCTGGGCACTTAACCGGCACTGTCATTGCCAGTAGTCACGAAGAAGTTAGAAATGAAGTTAAGGCGCTGTTAAAATCCAAGACATTTAGGGTCTATAGTAATGATGATATGTTTGGCGTGGAGCTGGGCGGCTCTCTAAAGAATATATACGCCATTATTGCCGGTATTGCGTCGGCCTTGGGGATGGGTTTCAACACTAATAGTATGTTGATAACCCGCAGTCTTACCGAAATGGCTAGGTTCGGTCGTGAGCTTGGCGCCGACCCTATGACTTTTTTAGGTCTGGCTGGAGTAGGGGATCTCGTCGTTACCTGCTCGACGCCTCTTAGCCGTAACTACAGCTTGGGTTTTGCGCTTGGCAAAGGCGGAACGGTCGATGCAGCAATGGCGGAAATAGGACAAGTTGTTGAAGGGGTCAGCACGGTCAAACATGTAAAAGAAAAGGCCGATGAGCTGGGTGTTTATATGCCTCTAGTTAATGGCTTGTACAAAATCATCTATGAGCAGCAATCCATAAAGACTATGATAGCTTCTCTAATGCTAGGCGAGCAGGCCTTGGATGTTGAATTTGAGGCTAATCAAGAGAAAGTATTAAGTAACGAGGAAATATAATGACAGACAAGTTTGAAGAGATAGTCGATAACCTAAAGCGGCCATCGCACTGGCTGCGACTCCCGTTTATGCTAGCTTATGGCTTCACTCTCTACCTGATTTTTGTTCCTGTCGTTATTGTAGTTATGGCGGCGCAAATACTTTTCGCTCTCATAACAGGACAAAGCAATCGTAATCTCAGAGGGCTAGCGTCAGTAGTACAGCAATATGTATCACAAATAATTGACTATATTACTTACAATTCCAATGAGCGCCCGTTTCCGTTTTCAGACTTCCCTGAAGAAGATATTTCGGTGGTTGAAAATTCTGATTCCGAGAAGACTGACCCAGCGGTTGAGCACGAAGATTCAGATCCTGACCTAGACTCGGAACACGAAGAAGAAAAAGCACAGCCCAAAGCAGTGAAAACGACAACTAAAGCGAAGAAGTCCACGGCGAAATCAAAAATCGACATTGGCCCTGCTAGCGACACTCCATCGGCCACTAAAAACCCAGCAAAAAAGAAAGCGCCTGCAAAAAAGAAAGTGGCTACTGCGGCACCCAAACTCAGCGATTCGGGCGCGGCATCAACTCAAGCTGATTCCCCAGCTGACGCCACAAAATCAGAGCCAAGTTAGAAGGTAGTGATATTTTTGTGATTAGAGATACTGGAAGATCATTTTTCTTTATTAAAAATTCATGATGGTGAGTAACAGAAAATGATTATTTATTTGATGCGCCATGGCGAGGCGGAACAGCAAGCGTTATCAGATCCCGCAAGAGAATTGACCCGCAAAGGTATAATGGATAATCGCTCAGCAATAGCTAAATTAAATCAGCATGCGCCGGAGATTGATCGCGCTCTAACGAGCCCTTATCAACGCTCTAGGCAAACCTGCTCAGCGCTTCGCATGAGCTATCCGAAGCTTAGTTTTGAAGTGAGCAGAGCGTTGGAGCCTGAGGCAGGTGTTTATGACTTGTTGGATGAAATTGAAAAAATTGATGCTAAGCAAGTCTTCCTGATTAGCCACAATCCCCTGATATCGAACTTACTGGCACTCATCGTAGATGGAACGTTAGAGACTAACAGGCACATGGGAACAAGTCATATTGCATGCGTATCTATGGATATTGTGGCACCAGGATGCGCAGAGTTACTTTACACACTTACGCCATGAATCAACTTTTAGGGTATTAAATGCACAGAATAGTTTTAACAGTTTTATTGATGTTTCAAGCATCCACAGTATTGGCTCAGCGAAGTACGGTCGACCTTATTGCTGATGAATTGCAACAGGCGTTTCCGGATTCTATTACCATTTCTAGTACCTACACGCCAAATACGATCCATCAGATAGCCTTAGGGGTTGTTCAGCGCGCTTCTCCTGAATCGATGCGAAGGGTAGCTGGGGCTTTAACTAAGACTCTATATGAAATACCGCAGACGTATTCGGGGGATGATGTATTTCTGTTTTTTCAAACATTATTTAATGGAAAATCATTCGAGCGTTTGTTTGGTTGCTCGGGAAGATCTTGCGGTAGCAGTAATGATTGGGCTAACTATGTTTTCAAAAACCGAATACTTTATGGCCCTGTTCAAAACCAGTTCTATCTAGCTTATCAAGAGTTCGAAGATAGTCGAGTTGCGCCCTATATCTCGGTTTATATTATTACTCGTGGAAATCGGCGCCTCTATGCTTATGTTGAAGTTACAGAGCCCAGACAGTCGTCATCAAATTTGGCGGTTGGGTACAAGAACAGCTTAGCTAGGGATGTTATCGAGAACGGATTCGGAACACTGAAAAATATTCAATTTCAGAGCGATGAGGCTTTAGTCGGATCCCAACTAAGTGCATTAATTGCTGTAATGGATGAAAACCCTCTACTTGAAGTCTATGTGGTTTCGCATTTAACTGGTGATGTGAGCTTGGAAGCGCTTCAGAGTCGATCCCAAAAGCGAGCAGAGACTATTGTTAGTAGACTTGTCGAAGCCGGTATATCCCCCGCTAGAGTATCTTCTCACGGTATCGGACCTTTGGCGCCAAGCTGCATTACTGAGGCCTGTCGAGACCGAGTGGATGTGGTTCGGCGCTAATCGATTGTTTTTTGCTTACTATTTGGATTTACTTAATCAGGGAGAGAAACTCACTCCGCGTTTTGTAACTATTACGAAACGCTCCCAGCATGCACGAAGTAGTCATCACTGAATTCTGTTTTTCGACTCCTCGCATCATCATGCACATATGCTGCGCTTCTATGATAACCGCAGCGCCGTTGGAATTTGTTTTCTCAACGATGCAGTTTGCTATTTCAGTCGTTAAATTCTCCTGAATTTGTAGCCGCCGTGCAAACACGTCGACCACACGTGCGATTTTAGATAGTCCAATAACTTTGCCATTGGGAATGTAGGCGATATGGCACTTGCCGATAAACGGCAGCATGTGGTGTTCGCACATCGAATACAGTTCAATGTTTTTAACAATTACCATCTCGTCATTTTCTGTGGGAAAGAGAGCGCCGTTTATTACTTCATCAAGGTCCATTTCATAGCCTTGCATGAGAAACTTCATTGCCTTGGCGGCACGCTTTGGAGTGTCCACTAAACCTGGACGGCTAGGGTCTTCTCCTATTTCCTGAATGATTTTTAAAAAGGACTCTTCCATTGATAATTCACCTTAACATCTAAATTTTTAACTATTGGGCGCTACCCTACGATAACAGTATTTATTGGTAAAGCATTTTATGGATTCATTGATGGACAATGTAGTGACAGTGCAGGATTACATCTCACAGCTGGCGTTGAGATTTGAGGTGGCGGACCTTTTTTATGGTCATGGCACAGACAATCCATACGATGAGGCCGTTTATATTGTCTTTGTACTACTTGGCATTGAATTCGATCAAGAAGTAGACCTAGCCGCCAAAATACTTTCTGCAGCCCAATTGGCTAAACTAGAAGAGGCTGCGCGTCGCCGGATAGATGAGCATATTCCAGCGGCCTATTTAGTTGGGAGCGCATGGTTTGCAGGTTTCAAATTCAATAGTGACCGCAGAGCGCTGGTGCCTCGTTCTCCGTTTGCTGAATTAATTTTAAGTCGTTTTGCGGGCTTGGTCGATACAGACCCGCAGCGGGTTCTGGATATGTGCACAGGGAGCGGTTGCATAGGATTAGCTACCGCGCTTGAATATCCCCAAGCGCATGTGGATTTAGCCGATATATCTGCTGACGCGCTAGATTTGGCGGCATCGAACGTGTCCCTCTACGATCTGTCCAGCCGAGTAAGTTTATTGCTAAGCGATGGCTTTGAGGCGGTAACAGGGTCATATGATTTGATTTTGTGCAATCCTCCTTACGTCTCTAAAGATGAGTATGCGGAGCTTCCGCCTGAGTATTTTGCTGAGCCTGCCTTAGGCTTACTTAGTGAGGACGAGGGGCTTGCGCTTCCGATCAAACTATTAGAGCAAGCGGGTCATTATATTAAGAGTGATGGATTACTAATAATGGAGGTAGGTTTCTCACAGGATGCTCTTAAAACTGCGCTGCCAGACGTGCCATTTGTTTGGCTTGAGTTTAATCACGGCGGTTCTGGGGTCTTTTGTCTGACGGGCCAACAATTGCGCGGTTTCAGCGCTACTCGCAAATAGTGTACAATCTCCCGCCTTTCGCGCTCTTGAGCGCGTAAACCCTGTTACTAACGACTGAGTTGTAGAATGTCCGGAAACACCATAGGGAAATTATTTACAGTAACCAGCTTCGGTGAGAGTCATGGGCCTGCGCTTGGCTGTGTGGTTGATGGCTGTCCCCCAGGGATGGAGCTATGTGCCGCTGATATGCAATTGGACCTTAATCGCCGCAAGCCAGGCCAGTCCCGCTTTACGACTCAGCGCAGAGAAGACGATGAGGTCGAGATACTTTCGGGTGTGTTTGAAGGTAAGACTACTGGCACGCCTATTGGACTGCTTATTCGCAACACAGATCAGCGTTCTAAGGACTATGGCAAGATCAAAGACCAGTTCAGACCGGCTCATGCTGATTTTACTTACCAGAAAAAGTACGGTATCCGAGATTACAGGGGTGGCGGTCGATCTTCGGCGAGAGAAACAGCAATGCGAGTAGCGGCTGGCGCAATTGCTAAAAAATACTTAAAAGAGAGCTGCGGCACTCAAATAAGGGGCTATCTTAGTCAATTGGGCCCTATCAGTGCTGAAACAATAGATTTTGATGAGGTTGAACGTAATCCGTTCTTCTGCCCAGACGCCTCGAAAGTTAAGGCTATGGAAGAATACATGGCGGCTTTGAGCAAAGAAGGAAACTCGATAGGCGCTAGGATTTCGGTTCTGGCAAGCTCAGTGCCTATAGGCTTGGGAGAGCCGGTTTTTGATCGCTTGGACGCCGACCTAGCGAAGGCTTTAATGAGTATCAATGCGGTCAAAGGTGTTGAGATAGGGGCTGGTTTTGATTGTGTCACCCAAAAAGGCAGCGATCATAGAGACGCGATTACCCCTGACGGTTTTGTGGGCAATAATTCTGGCGGCGTTTTAGGCGGAATTAGCAGTGGTCAGGATATCTTTGCCAGTATCGCCTTAAAGCCGACATCCAGCATCCGGCTTCCTGGAGACTCTATTACGGTAAGCGGAGAGCCTACCCAGGTCATAACAACTGGTCGTCACGACCCGTGTGTTGGCATTCGGGCCACCCCAATTGCAGAGGCTATGGTAGCCTTGGTGTTGCTGGATCATCTGCTAAGGGACAGGGGCCAGATGGGCCGGTAGCAGAATCATGAGCTGCTGCCTTAGCGATTATAAATTTTAGATAAAACGATAAATAACAACACTATAAACACACTTAGTATTAAAAAGGATTAACTGGTAATAAGCATGAGCGGAAAAACACTCTACGACAAGATTTGGGATGCCCACTTGGTAAGTCAACGAGACGATGGCACGTCACTTATTTACATCGACCGCCATCTCATTCATGAGGTTACCTCCCCTCAGGCGTTTGAAGGCCTCAGGCTAGCAGGCCGATTACCTTGGCGAGCAGACGCGAATTTCGCCACTCCGGATCATAATATTCCGACGACAAAAAGTGAGCGGGATCTCGGGTTAGACGGAATTAAAGACCCTGTGTCTAAAATTCAAGTTACAACCCTTGATAACAACTGCGACGAATTCAACATCTTCGAGTTAAAAATGACCGATATGCGTCAAGGTATTGTGCATGTTGTGGGGCCAGAACAAGGTGCTACTTTGCCAGGGATGAGCATTGTTTGTGGTGATTCTCATACCTCTACTCATGGCGCTCTTGGCGCACTCGCTCATGGCATCGGGACGTCCGAGGTCGAGCATGTGCTGGCTACCCAGTGCTTGATGCAAAAGAAAATGAAGAATATGCGGGTGCAAGTTAACGGACGCCTCAAAGCCGGTGTGACCGCCAAGGATATGGTTCTGGCGATCATCGGTCGTATCGGCACCGCGGGTGGCACCGGCTGTACCATAGAGTTTGCCGGTGAAGCGGTTATGGCACTTAGCGTAGAAGGGCGAATGACTGTGTGCAATATGGCTATTGAAGCCGGTGCAAGAGCAGGGCTAATTGCCGTTGACCAAGCCACGATTGATTACATCAAAGGCCGTCCCTTCGCACCTAAAGGTGAAGTTTGGGAGAAGGCAGCGCAGGCTTGGAAATTACTGGTTAGTGACCCGGATGCGCACTTTGACGAAATTGTTGAATTGGAAGCCGCGGACATTGAGCCTCAAGTGACATGGGGCACATCCCCCGAGATGGTTGCATCTATTAATGGGAGCATCCCGGTGATTGCGCAAGAAAGCGATCCAACCAAGCGTGAAAGTATCGCTCAGGCTCTTAAATATATGGGTCTAACTGGCGGTACCAGCATTAAAGATATAAAGCTGGATTGTATCTTCATAGGCAGTTGCACAAATTCAAGAATCGAAGATTTACGTGAGGCTGCTAAGGTTGTTGAGGGCAAAAAGGTTGCTTCGACGATTGAATTGGCCATGGTGGTACCGGGCTCTGGCCTAGTGAAGCAACAGGCTGAGGCAGAAGGTTTAGACAAGATATTTATTGCTGCTGGTCTTGAGTGGCGAGAGCCAGGCTGTTCGATGTGTTTGGCCATGAACGCCGATCAGCTAGGAGATGGCAAGCACTGCGCCTCTACTTCGAATAGAAATTTCGAAGGCCGTCAAGGCTTTGGCGGGCGAACTCATTTGGTTAGTCCTGCAATGGCAGCAGCTGCCGCTATTCATGGACACTTCGTTGATGTTCGAGAACTTAGTTAAGCAGCTCAGTTAAACAGCGCGTTAAAAAACTACAGGCTTACAGAAAGCCAGTTACGGAATACAAGAGATGAAAAAATTTACTGTTGAGAAGGGATTGGTTCTGCCATTGGATAGAGCGAATGTGGATACTGATTTCATCATTCCCAAACAATTCCTGAAATCAATTAAGCGCACAGGGTTTGGGGTCAACTTATTCGATGAGCATCGCTATCTGGATAAAGGAGAGCCGGATTCTGACAACAGTCAGAGGCCCCTGAACCCTGATTTTGTGCTGAATCAGCCGCGCTATCAAGGCTGCAAAATCCTACTTGCTCAAGATAACTTTGGCTGCGGCTCAAGTCGAGAGCATGCCCCTTGGGCTTTGGATGACTATGGGTTTCGTGTCGTGATGGCGCCAAGCTTTGCTGATATATTTCTCAACAATTGCTTTAAGAATGGTTTGTTACCTATTGTTATTGATAAAGAAACTGTCACAAAAATGTTTCAAGATATCAAAGAGAATGAAGGCTATTCTTTGACAGTTGATTTAAGCGAGCAGCTTATTACTCGCCAAGATGGTAGCACTATTGCCTTTGAGGTTGATTCATTTCGCAAGAATTGCTTGCTTAATGGGTTGGATGATATTGGCTTAACTTTAGAGGAAGCCAACACGATTAAAATATTTGAGGACAAATGGCGACAAACTTCTCCTTGGTATTTTACTCCGACCAGCTCTTGAACGGCTTTCAAGGGGCTTCAGCTGCTTGATGATTGGCGATGATTCGAGCTTACTTTCGGTCTATTTTTCGATTTAACTTTCGATTTTTTTTAAACCTTGCTTAGCTTTAAGTCAGTTTAATTTAACGAATTCAAACGCTTAGGATTGTATTCCTGGCTAAACATGATAAGAGAGAAGATACATGAGTCAGTATAATGTCGCTATTGTTGGTGCAACCGGTGCCGTGGGCGAAGCTTTAATAGAAATATTAGCAAAGCGAAATTTTCCGGTAGCTGAATTATTTTTGTTAGCCAGTGAGCGAACTGCAGGCACGAGAATCATGTTTAAGAATAAGTCGGTGATGGTCACCGACTTAGCTGAGTTTGATTTTTCTAAAGCGCAGATCGCATTGTTTTCTGCGGGCGGCAGCGTCTCCGCTGAATATGCCCCTAAAGCTGCTGCCGCGGGCTGTGTCGTGATAGATAACACCTCTCACTTTCGCTACGACGATGATATTCCTTTGGTTGTCCCAGAGGTTAATCCTGAACGGGTTGCCGATTACACTAAAAGAAACATCATCGCCAATCCAAACTGCTCGACAATTCAGATGCTTGTGGCTCTGAAGCCAATTCACTCCGCAGTGGGTATCAAGCGTATTTGTGTGTCCACCTATCAAGCTGTTTCAGGCGGCGGCAAATCGGCAATTAACGAATTGGCGAAGCAAACAGCCGAGCTATTGAACGGCCGAGACGCTGTTGCCGAGGTTTTTCCAAAACAGATTGCCTTCAATGTGTTACCTCAGATCGACAAATTCATGGATAACGGCTACACCAAAGAAGAAATGAAAATGGTGTGGGAGACGCAAAAGATATTCGGTGATGAAAACATCCTGGTGAGCGCGACATGTGTGCGTGTGCCGGTGTTCTTTGGCCATTCAGAAGCGATTCAAATAGAGACGCAGACCCATTTAGACGTGAAAGATGCGCGCGAATTGCTGGAAAATGCTCGGGGTGTGACTGTGATAGATGAGCACAAGGACGGCGCTTACCCAACGGCTGTTTCAGAATCTGCGGGCCAGGACGCAGTTTTTGTTGGCAGAATTCGGCAGGATATCTCACTTTCGAACGGCTTAAGTCTTTGGGTTGTTGCTGATAATGTTCGTAAGGGTGCAGCATTAAACTCAGTTCAAATAGCTGAAGAGTTGATAAAAAGCTATTTATAATGAATACTTGCAAGCATTAGTGAAGAAACAGTATTAATATTAAAAAAGTTCGATGTGCAGTGGTCACTAACCTTTATGCCGACAGCGCAATACTACCTATGGGTTTTATCTTAAAGAGACCTTAGAACAAACACGCAAGAATATGAATTTTTAATACTGGGCCGTTTTTGGGCGAATTGAGAGAATCTTAAGTTATGCTACGTAAGTCCGTTGCCATACTGTCTGTGTTTTTATCATTCATCACAGCTGACGCTGTAGCTTTAGGGCTGGGTAGAGTTAGTGTTGAATCTTCGTTAAATCAGCCGCTTAGAGTGCGTATCGAAGTTTTGCAGTTAGGCGATACCCGGCTTGAAGATGTAAACATTCAGGTAGCCTCTCCAGAGGACTTTCTGCGCTTTAACATCGAGCGAGCAACATTTTTAAATAACATACGCTTTGATACCGACGCAGGGCCTCAGGGCGATTTTGTAATTCTTACTACAAATCAGATAGTTAGAGAGCCTTATCTAAGTTTCATTTTGGATACACGCTGGACTAACGGTCGTCTGCTAAGTGAGCATACGATACTGCTAGATTTGCCTGTTTACGAAGATGAAGCGATCGCGGAAGCGGCGGTAAGGCGACCAATCAGCGCGGTACTGCCTCCACGCTCGCCGCCTCAGATTGCTGAGCCCGCTACAGTGGCA
Source organism: Pseudohongiellaceae bacterium (assembly GCA_047627195.1). Taxonomy (GTDB): domain Bacteria; phylum Pseudomonadota; class Gammaproteobacteria; order Pseudomonadales; family Pseudohongiellaceae; genus UBA9145. Next base: position 38,217 of record JBLHTH010000001.1, read on the forward strand.
CCGATTAGCTCAGTTCCCTCGGTTCAACCAATAATTCAACCAGAAGTCATCGCTGCGCCAAGCGCAGAGGACACTCAAGCTGAAGATATAGCAGTAGAGCAAACGTCAGTCGCCGACACTGCGGCACTTGATGCCTCAAGCCAAGCTGAAAACTCAAGTGCCGATGCTCCTTCTGCGTTGACGCAAAATGCCGCCGCTGAAACTGACTCACAGGCAGTTGTAGAAGAGCCAGTTGTAGAAGAGCCAGCTGTAGAAGAGGCTATTGTAGAAGAGCCAGTTGAAGAAACGTCAGTAGAAGAAGAGCCGGCTGTCGAACCAGAGCCTTTAGCCGAACTGGATGAAACATCCGAAGACATAATTGATGATGAGCCAAAAGAATTAGTGGCCGAGGCTGAAATTACAGATGAGTCAGCTAACGATGATTTAGCAGATGCTTCCGACGAGACCGTTTCCGAAGAGCCCGTTGAGGCAGAGCAAGTAGTAGAAGAAGTTAAGCCCGCCCCGGAAACTATAATGACAGGGCCTTCCGATACTCTGTCAGACATCGCTTTGCGAGTTCGCCCTGACAATAGCGTGAGCATTCAACAGACTATGCTCGCGATTCAGGAACTTAACCCTGATGCTTTCACTGATGGCAATATCAACAGGCTACGCAGTGGCGAAGTACTTCGAGTGCCATCCATCACAGATATTCAAGCTATTGGGCAGCGGGAAGCAGTCGCGGAAGTAAGCAGGCAGAATCAACAAGTTACAACCGATGTTCAACCTTTGGCAGCACCGTCTAGTGCCGTGCCTGCGCAAAATGAAGAAGCGAGTGGGCAGCTTAGTGTTATTACTTCAGACATCGATGCAGATAGCGCTAGCGGTGCTGGGGTTACGGAAGATGCCGACGATACTGCGCTTGATGGGCGTATATCGGAATTGGAAAACCAATTGGCGCTGCGAGAAGAAGAAGCAGATCGCGCTCGCATCGAAAAGGAAGAATTAGAGTCTAGGCTTGCCGAACTTGACGAACAGATTGCGGCCGCACAAGAGATTATTAGATTACGTGACTTGCAATTGGCTCAGCTTCAGCAATCTCTAGCGGATGCCGCCGCAGAGTCAGAGCGTCAAGCACAAGAGCTACAAAGTACAGCTGCGATCGCAACGGAAATAGCTGCTCAAACGCAGCCTACTGGATTCGTAGATGGTTTGCTGAGAACCTTGATGGGTAATTCTATCGCGTTCATTGCAGCCGTAGTTGCTGTTATTTTGTTGCTCGCCGGGTTCTTGGTGATGCGCAATAAGACCAAGCAGCCAGACGAAGAAGATCTCGATACGATTAAAGAAGATGAGTTTAAGGGCGTCACAGATGCCAAAGATGTTACGGAAGATAACGACGGCAGTGACGCCGCGATGCGGGCTGAGTTTCATGACTACAAAGAAGCTGAGCTAGACAGCGAGCTAGACGACATTATCAGTGTTGGCGGTCAGTCTCAGAGAGACTCGGAAATCTTTGCTGATCCGGTCCTTGATGCTGACCAAGATATCGGGTCCGAAGTTGATCTGTTAATTGAGAATGACCTGCTAGAGCAAGCGGACTTATTATTGGCGCAGGCGCTTAGGCAGAGCCCTGACGATTCTCAGTTATTGTTGAAAAGGTTAGAAGTGATCGCGGCGCGCGGAGACTTGTCGGCCTTCGAAATGCAGGCTGAGATACTGCAAAAAGAGAATAACCCAGCTATTAACGAAAAGATTGATAGCTTGCGAAAAGATCTAGCGGCCAACACAATTGCAGAGCTATCGGGTCAAGCCAGTGCCGATAGTGACGCTGAAACACTGCGCCAAAAAGCTGAGACTGCATCTTTCTTAGATGACTTAGGAATCGATTTAGAGTCTTTCGAAGATGACGCCTTTCATCTTGCCGACGACCCGATTGAAGATAAGCAAACCTCCAAGCCCCTAGAAGTTTCTTTGGATGATATGCCTGAGGAGACGGAACCAGATGCTGTCGACTTGATGTTCGATCTGGGAGCTGAGTCGGAGTCTGATATTTCAGAACCGGCGCTGGAAAAATCTGACCATGAAGAAACAGCCGCTACAGTCAATGAGGTAGATTTTGACCTTGAGGAAACTGATCAAGCGGCTCAATCTGAACTGATAGCGGAGCCGGTTGATGACAAAGTTGATTTTGAAACCTTGGAATTCGATCAGGCTGTTAAGTCAGACCTCGCGGAGGGCGGCAGCAAAGACCCAAAAGATTTAGAAATTGACACACTGGAATTTGATGTTCCCGAACAGGCGGAAGAAGTACCCGCGGCGCTAGAAGAAAAGTTAGATTTAGAAACCTTCTCATTTGACTCGCCGCCAGCATCTGTCCCTAACGATGAGCCAGTTAGTGTCGTCGAAGACGATGACAATGTACTGGACTTTAATTTCGATAGTGCAGACGTCAAGGTCGAGCCCGAGGCGAAAGTCGATCACGATGCTTTTGACTTTGATTTAGATGAGGATTCCACTGCTACCGTTGTTGAGAAATCAGAAGGTCCAGAAGACTCGGAAAATGAAATTAGTTTAGATTTCGGCGATGCCAATGAATCTGACAGTGCCGCCTCAGTCAAAGATCCAACTGCGATCGAGGATGATTTTGATTTTGATCTGAACGAGCTTGAAATTGACGCAGATGACATTGATATTAGTGATGTAGGAATAGAGCTAACCGACGATGATTTCTTGGATTTGGATAGCGATGCCGATAGTGACTTAAGCGGTGATAAAGGCTCAGCGAAGCCAAGCGTTAGTCTCGATTCAACAGCTGATGATGGATCGTTTGGCTTTGATGATGAGCTTGATGAGCCAAAGACTAACGCAGACACCTTGGTCGAGCCGCCAACAGCTTCTGGCGACGACTTAGAGTTCTTATCCGAAGATGATATTGCTTTTGAGGGGCCAGACTTTGAGGGTGACCCAGAGAGCCTCTCTGATGAAGATGAGACTGCTACCAAGCTTGAGTTAGCTTACGCCTATCAGAAAATGGGCGATGCAGAGGGAGCGCAGGAAATTTTGCGGGAAGTCATTGCAGAAGGTACCGAAGCTCAAACCAAGGAAGCTCGGGAACTAATGGAAACCTTGAAGTCCAGTTCAGACTAGGGCTGCTATTTTGCAACCGCCTCTAACGTGATCACCAGCCACAGTGACTAACCGAGATACCTTCAATCAATCGAAGCCAGCGCAAGCTGGCGGCGAACGCTACCCTGCTACTACCAGAATTGCGCTGCGTGTCGAATATAACGGGGCAAAGTTTTCAGGCTGGCAAAAACAAAAAAACCCATTGCTGGCAACGGTCCAAGGTGCACTCGAACTCGCGCTTAGTAGAGTCGCTGATTCAACCATAGTGGTCATTTGCGCGGGACGAACTGACTCAGGAGTTCACGCGACCTCGCAGATCGTTCACTTTGATACCCCAATCGATCGCGGGGTTAAGGCCTGGGAGTTGGGTGTAAATAGTCTATTGCCACCAACAATAAGAGTGACTCAGGCGCTTGTGGTAGATGATAAATTTCATGCCCGTTTCAGTGCGGTTTACCGTCGTTATAACTATATTCTGCATACCAGATCAATCGCGTCTGCCTTGGTCGCTGATCTGGTGACCACACAGCGCAGAAATTTAAACGTTGATGCGATGAACTCAGGTGCGCAATTTCTGCTGGGAGAACATGATTTTAGTTCGTTCCGAGCAGCTGGATGCCAGTCAAAGACAGCTAATCGATGTATTATTGAGGCTTCCTTTTCTGAGCATGGTGAGTTCTTAGTGTTCTCTATTTGCGCGAATGCTTTTTTGCAGCACATGGTCCGGAATATTATGGGTTCCATGCTGGCGGTAGGCAGCAGCGATAAAAGCCCCGAATGGATTGAAGGTCTGTTAGCGGCAAAAGATAGAACTCAAGCTGCCATAACAGCGCCGCCGCAGGGGCTATACCTTGTTGAGGTAGGTTATCCTGAGAATATATTAAGTCCTGCAAGACTCGTAAAACCTCCGGTTTTAGCATCACATAATTAGGCTAAATCACTCTAATTTGATAAACTTAGAAATTCGGAAATTTTGTGCCAGCGCGGTACCTGCACCTATACCGGTGCTCATTCCGACACTTACACCGACACTTACACCGACACTTACACCGACACTTACACCGACACTTACACCGACACTTAGCTTATAACTTACCTTGTCTAAAACTTGGATCAAAATATGTGGGATCACTCAGCACAGTGACGCTGTAGCGGCCTGTGAGTTGGGTGCAGATGCTATTGGGCTGGTATTCTATCCGCCTAGCTCTCGAGCTGTCTCTGTAAATCAGATTGAAGGTATTGTTGGGGATTTACCTAAGCAGGTAACTGTTGTTGCTCTATTTGTCGATCCTACTGTGGAAGAAGTTAATCAGGTTATTGCTACAGGGTTGATCGATTTATTACAGTTTCACGGTGAAGAGACGCCAGCTTATTGTCAGTCTTTTGGCCTTCCTACGATGAAAGCATTTCGTGTTGGCAAAGATCTCGATTTACAGAAGTCTATAGGGTTATATCGTGAGTCGGAATTAATATTGCTGGATGCCTATGAGAAAGATGCGCCAGGTGGAACTGGTAAACTATTTGACTGGGATGTGGCCATCAAAGCTGCGCAAAGCGGGGAGATTAAGTTGGTTCTGGCCGGCGGTTTAAATCCTGACAACGTGCAAGAGGCGGTCATCCGTGTAGACCCTTTTGGCGTTGATGTAAGCAGCGGGGTTGAGTTGTCCCCCGGTAAGAAAGATATTGTGTTAATCAAAAAATTTATTGAAGGAGTACGAAGTGTCTCAAGCTGAAATAGAGATAGATCAATTCGATGGCCCTGACGATACAGGTCATTTCGGTCCTTACGGCGGCATTTTTGTCGGTGAAACACTTGTTGCAGCAGTGGAAGAATTGGCGGCTGTGTATAAAGAGCTGTCGGCTGACAAAGAATTCTGGCGCCAGTATGACTATGATCTAAAACATTATGTTGGTCGACCGTCGCCGTTGTATTTCGCGCAGCGATTAACGACTCACTGCGGTGGGGCAAAAATCTATCTTAAACGAGAAGATTTAAATCATACCGGTGCTCATAAAATCAACAATACCATTGGTCAAGCATTGCTTGCTAAACATATGGGGAAGACTAGGATTATTGCCGAGACCGGTGCCGGCCAGCACGGTGTTGCCAGTGCTACGGTCGCCGCGCGCATGGGTTTGGAGTGTCATGTATACATGGGTGCGCAGGACATCATTAGGCAGGCCCCTAATGTCTATCGTATGAAGCTTTTGGGCGCTAACGTTATTTCTGTTGAGTCCGGTTCAAAGACATTGAAAGATGCCTTGAATGAGGCGCTGCGTGACTGGGCTACTAACGTTGATAATACTTATTATATTATTGGCACCGTTGCTGGTCCGCATCCATACCCGCAGCTGGTGCGAGATTTTCAGAGTATTATTGGCAGGGAAACTAAAGCTCAGTGTTTAGATCAAATCGGGCAATTGCCAGATGCGCTTGTTGCCTGCGTTGGTGGCGGCTCAAATGCTATAGGTATGTTTCATCCGTTCCTGCACGATACTGATGTGGCGATGTATGGAGTAGAGGCAGGTGGCTACGGTTTAGATACAAATCAACATGCAGCACCTCTAAGTGGTAACGGCAAGCCTGGGATATTACACGGCAATCGAACCTATTTAATGACCGATGAGGGTGGTCAAATTATGGAGACTCATTCAGTGTCGGCAGGTTTGGACTATCCCGGTGTTGGACCTGAGCATTCTTGGTTGAAAGACATTAAGCGGGTCAATTATGTCGCTGCAACTGATACTGAAGCGATGGCTGCTTTTCATAAGATGACTCGATTAGAAGGTATTATTCCCGCTCTCGAGACGAGCCATGCAATTGCCTATGCAATGGACTTAGCGAAACGCATGGATCCCGAGCAAACGATAGTAATTAACGTCTCGGGGCGAGGGGACAAAGACATCGAAACAGTGGCTAAAATTGAAGGGATAACTTTGTAAGCATTATGAGTCATATAACTAAAGTAATAAGTGATGCCAAAGCCGTTAAACGGAAATTACTCATCCCCTATATAGTGGCCGGTGACCCAAATATCGATACCAGTTTATTGCTGATGCATCAGTTGGTTGAAGACGGCGCAGATATTATTGAGCTGGGAGTGCCGTTTAGTGACCCCTCATCTGATGGACCTGTTATTCAGAGGGGCGTTGAGCGTGCCTTGGCGCAAGGCGTATCGTTGATCGATGTATTAGATTTGGTCAAACGATTCCGCGAACGAAACACCAATACTCCGGTAGTTTTAATGGGTTATCTCAACCCTGTAGAAATTATGGGATATGAAAAATTTGTTGAGCGTGCCAAAGACGCTAGTGTTGACGGTGTGTTATTAGTTGACATGCCTCCTGCTGAGTCCAAAGAGCTGCACGGCTTGCTGAGCGTTGCAGATATTGACACTATTTATTTGGTTGCACCGACCACTACCAAAGAAAGAGCTCAGAGCATTGTTAAAGTCACCAGCGGCTACCTTTATTACGTTTCTCTTAAGGGTGTCACCGGTGCCGCCTTAATAGATCATGCGTCGGTTGCTGACAAGATTAAGAATTTAAGAAATATGACCGATTTACCGATAATGGTTGGGTTTGGGATAAAAGACGGAAAAAGTGCAGCTGCGATGGCAGAACTCGCCGATGGAGTAATTATCGGCAGTGCTTTGGTCACGGAAATAGCTAAACTGACTGAACATGAAGGTAATTCTGAGTTCCCAATTAGCCAGACCACAGCTATGATTAGCGATGTTCGAGATGCCTTGGACCGAATGAGCTAGCAGCCTACACCGCGACTGACATACAGGAAAATATTTTGAGCTGGATAGATAAGATTTTACCGTCAATTTCCACCTCTGGAGCCGCCGCCAAAAAGAAAGGCATGATGGTGCCAGAAGGGGTTTGGAAGAAATGCCCACGCTGTGACGCGATGCTGTATCAAAAATCGCTCTCAGAGAACCATGAAGTATGTCCTAAATGTGATCATCATCTTCGAATTACTGCTCGGCGCCGGCTAGAACTTTTTCTCGATCCGGGTGAGCAAATTGAACTTGACGCAAATATTGAGCCGGTTGACCTACTTAAGTTTAAGGACCTGAAAAAATATAAAGATCGTTTGGTTGCTGCTCAGCGCGCAACTGGAGAGAAAGACGCGCTAATAGTTTTGAAGGGTTCGATAAAGGGTGTGCCAGCCATCGTTGCTGCATTTGAATTTGGTTTTATAGGCGGCTCTATGGGCGCCGTGGTTGGTGAAAAGTTCACTCGTGCCGTAAATACCTGTATTAAAGAAGGTCTGCCGCTAGTGTGTTTTTCCACCAGTGGCGGCGCGAGGATGCAAGAAGCGCTACTGTCACTGATGCAGATGGCAAAAACCTCTGCCGCATTGGAAAAGCTTCGCGAAGCGAGATTACCTTATATATCTATCATGGTTGACCCTGTTTACGGTGGTGTGTCGGCGAGCCTGGCAATGCTAGGCGAAATTAACATCGCTGAACCTAATGCTTTAGTAGGCTTCACGGGCCCAGACGTCATCCGTCAGACAGTGAGGGTGAAGTTACCCGAGGGTTTTCAGCGCAGTGAGTTTCTATTGGAGCACGGCGCAATTGATATGATTGTTCACCGTCGAGATTTGTCATCTAAAGTCGCTTCAATGTTAGAGAAGCTCATGCATTTGACACCGCAGCCTAAGTCAGCACCACAGCAAGAACCTTTAACCGTCGAGGTTGCTGTGGCTAATGAAGGCGTTATCGTCCTTGAATCTAGTCCTGATGAGGCTGCTAACCCTAAAAAGCTAGATGAGGAATAGTGGCACTACATTGACTCTTAGTGAGTGGCTCGATCATATCTCGAAAGTCCATCCACGAAGTATAGAGCTGGGACTTGACCGAATTAAAGAAGTTGCTGATGCCTTAGATCTGGTCAAACCAGCAACTCGCGTGATAACCGTTGCCGGCACCAATGGCAAAGGAAGCTGTGTTGCCTATCTAGAGTCACTTCTAGAAGCGGCAGGTTTTAGCACTTGCGCTTACACGTCCCCCCACATTCATCAATTTAGCGAACGGATTCGAGTTCGCGCAGTTGATGTTGACGACGCATTGATTTGTCGGGCTTTCGTGGAAATCGAAGCAGCTCGCGGCACAACCTCTTTAACTTACTTCGAATACGCCACCTTAGCTGCGTTGTGGGTTTTTTCACAACAGCCAATAGATTATGCGCTTTTAGAGGTGGGTCTTGGCGGGCGACTCGATGCTGTCAACATGATCGATCCTGATCTTGCGGTAATCACCAGCATTAGCCTCGATCATCAAGACTGGTTAGGCAGTGACCTAGAAAAAATAGGCTTTGAGAAAGCAGGAATCATGCGTAGCAAGGTACCAACGGTCTATGCAGATTACGCGATGCCGTTAAGTATCAGGGCGCGTGCTAATGAGCTCGATAGCCCGCTATATGTTCTCGGAGAAGAGTTCGATTTTAAATTAACCAAGCAAGCACAGAGCAATCGAATGAATTGGGTGGGAGTCACCATAGCTGGTGAGCCAGCTACACTCGAAATTACAGACTGCGGCGATTTACATCCCGGAAGCGTTGCCGCGTGCATTCAAACTCTGAATTTGCTGGAAGTGACGCTTAGCGCGGAAAGTCTTAATTACGCTGTGGCCAGCGTTAAGCATCCTGGCCGCTTTGAGAAGCGTGTTGACATAGTTAGTGGACAACAGATGATCCTAGATGTGGGGCATAATCCTGCGGCCGCGCAGTTGCTGAGCCAGAGGTTACAAATACTGCGAAAAGAATTCCCCCAAACCGCTAAGATAATTGCAGTTTTGGCTGTGCTCGCAGATAAAGATATCGAAGGTATAGTGCTTTCTTTACAATCTAGTGTCGATATCTGGTATATTGCGCAGATTGATGACCAACGCGCACTTTCTCTTCGAGAGGCTCAGACAAGACTGGATATAGCCTTTCCTGAATTGATTTTTAAGCCTATCGAGACGGTCTTGGAGGCTTGCCAAGCAGCCTGTTTAGCGGCTGATTGTGGCGATACAGTTGTCGTCGTTGGGTCGTTTCATACCGTAGCCATTGCCAGAGAGCACTCGAGAGCAGCATAGTTTGCAGCAAGCAACTAAACAGAGAATCGCCGGCTCAGTGGTGCTAATCGCATTAGCCCTGATTTTTCTGCCCATTATTTTTGATGGTAAGGGAAGTTACGACACTCAAATCAGCAGTCGCATCCCACCTGCACCCGTCATTATTCCGATCGCAAATCCTGTGCCGACGCGGCCGGTAATTATTTCTAACCAACCAGATTTCACGGCAGCTCTACCTGTAAGCGATGATACTGGGCTAGATCCTAGCAAAATCGAGCCAACAAATGCAGCTGCAGCACCAGTAACAATAGATTCAATAGTAGAAGCGATAATAGATGAGTCATCAGCTAACCGAGGCACTCAAACAGCCACTGAGCTGGGGTCCGAGGGAGTAGAGGCGGTTGATTCTCAGCCAAGTTATCTCAGAGAGGCGCCGCAGCTTGGCTCTGACGGCTTACCTCAAGGCTGGAGTGTACGGTTAGGAACTTTTTCTGACGATGACAATGCCACTAAGCTTCTCGAGCGCCTGCTGAATTCAGGCTATAAAGCCTATGTCCGCGATATCGATGGAGAGCAGGCAACGTTGACCGCAGTATTTGTGGGGCCTTGGCTAGACAGAAATCGCGTTGATGATTATCAAAAAGAACTTCAGGACGAATTCAAGCTTGCGGGTTATGTTGTTCGCTATACCATTGGTATTCCTTAGTAGAGGGTTTGATTATTGCTTCCTTGAACGAAGTTGATGCAATTATTCTTGTCATTGCAGGTTTGTCCTGCCTGTTTGGGATCTGGCGTGGGTTAGTTAAAGAAGTCCTCTCTTTAGTGACTTGGATCGCAGCGTTGACTCTAGCTCGCTTGTACAGTGGCGTGCTTGCTGACTTTATGACCAATCTAATTAATAACGAAAGTGCGCGCTATGTCGCCGCTTTTGCAATTGTTTTTGTCCTTGTCATGATGATAGGCACATTGATAAATCATTTGATTTCAAAATTGCTGAGCATTACCGGATTAAAGCTAGTAGATCGTCTGTTGGGAGGGACTTTCGGCGTTGTTAGAGGCGCAGTGATCGTTGTTGTCATTCTGTTTATCACCGGTGCCTTCGTCAATGAAACGCCGCAGTGGCAAGAATCACAATTGATTCCTTATGGACTATCGTTGATAGAGTGGACGCAGTTATATATCGATATTGAGGACGTAAATAGCGTTGAACCTGTCATTTAGGACAGAGTTCCGCAATTGGAGCCAAGTATGTGCGGTTTAGTTGGAGTAGTGACGAGCGACGATGTAGGGGTCTGTTTGTATGACACCTTAACTGTATTGCAGCATCGGGGTCAGGACGCGGCTGGGATTATGACCTGTGATAACCGCAAGTTAAATCTGCGCAAAGATAACGGCTTGGTAAAAGACGTGTTCAGCACGCGTCACATGCGCCGCCTGACAGGGCAGATGGGAATAGGGCATGTTCGATACCCGACAGCGGGCGGGTCTAGCCCAGCCTTAGCTCAACCTTTTTACGTCAACTCCCCTTACGGTATTTCGCTTGCTCATAATGGCAATCTCACTAACTCATCAGAGCTAAGTCGCGAACTCTTCAAAGAAGACTTGCGCCATATGAATACGGATTCAGACTCTGAAGTGCTATTGAACGTATTTGCGCACGAGCTGCGCTTGCAAGGGAAGATAATACCAAAGGCAGATGATATTTTTGCTGCCGTGGCCGAGGTCAATAAGCGTTGCCGAGGTGGTTATGTGGCGGTTGCAATGATTACTGGATATGGCATCGTGGGCTTTAGAGATCCTAATGGAATTCGGCCACTGGTATTTGGCTCAAGAATCACTGATTCTGGCAAAGAGTACATGATCGCGTCTGAGAGTGTCGCTTTGGACTCGCAAGGCTTTACCCTTGAGAGAGATGTAGCGCCAGGTGAAGCAGTTTATATTGATGTTAACAACAAGCTCCATACTAAAGTTTGTGCAGAACCCGCCGTACACGCTCCCTGCATTTTCGAACATGTTTATTTTGCTCGCCCTGATTCTTTTATGGATGGTATTTCTGTCTATAAGGCACGATTACGCATGGGCGAAAAGCTGGGAGATAAATTACTGAAACTGCGTCCCGATCATGATATCGACGTAGTTATCCCAATACCTGATACCAGCAGAACATCAGCGCTAGAGCTAGCTAATCGCTTAGGCCTTAAGTATCGAGAGGGTTTTGTAAAAAACCGGTACATAGGCAGAACTTTTATTATGCCAGGCCAAAAGCAGCGGCAAAAATCGGTTAGACAAAAGCTTAATGCTATTGATTTAGAGTTTAGAGGTAAAACCGTATTGCTGGTGGACGACTCAATTGTTCGTGGCACTACCTGCAAGCAAATTATTCAAATGGCTAGAGATGCCGGCGCGAAAAAAGTTTATTTTGCGTCTGCAGCACCGGCTATTCGTTACCCAAATGTTTATGGTATCGACATGCCATCTGCCTCTGAACTAATTGCTGCTGGAAAAACCGATGAAGAAGTTCAAGAACTCATCGGGGCCGACTGGTTAATCTATCAAGATCTAAGTGATTTAATATCTGCGGCTTCAGAAGGTAATTCAGATATCGAAAGATTTGAGTGTTCAGTGTTTGATGGTGACTATGTGACAGCGGGAGTGGACGAAGTTTATTTAAAGCGTTTAGAAAATACTCGCAACGACTCAGCAAAGAAATCCAGAAAAAAAAACGGTCAGAGTAAGCAGCAAAACCTAGTCGCAGATTTTCACAACGACTCTTGAAAAGCTAATTTGAACACCGATTTAATAAAAATTTTATCAGGTGTTTTACCGGATAAGCCAGCATCAGCCAATATTAGCGGAATTCTATGTTTTCTATCAATGCTGAAAAGTCAGTGCGCTCTAGTTTCGAAATAGTCGAAAGCCACTCATCAAAACTAGTTGCTAAAGCTGTTGCCGAAGTAGGGAAGGCGCTATTAGGTAAGGAGCATCAAATTCGCTTAGCGCTTTGCTGCCTTTTTTCTGGGGGCCATCTGTTGGTGGAAGATCTTCCTGGTATGGGTAAAACTACATTGTCCTATGCTCTAGCAAAAGCCTTAGGTCTAAATTATAAGCGCATTCAGTTTACCAGTGATTTATTGCCTGCAGATATTTTAGGTATCTCAATCTTCGATCAAACCAATTCTCAATTTACTTTTCATCCCGGCCCGATTTTTAGCCAGCTGGTACTGGCTGATGAGATCAACAGAACGACGCCTAAAACTCAAAGTGCACTGTTAGAAGCAATGGAAGAACGGCAGGTGACTGTGGACGGCGAAACCCGTAAGTTGCCCGATCCATTTTTTGTTATCGCAACACAAAACCCATCGACTCTTTCTGGCACTTATCCATTGCCCGAATCACAGCTTGACCGGTTTTTAATGCGCCTTAAGCTTGGCTATCCGGATCAAAGGGCTGAGCGCGAGCTACTTGAAATGTCTACCGAGCGAGATAAAATCCAAGAAGTTTCTCAGTGCTTGTCGCTTGCTGATATTGAGCAGTTTAGAAAACAATCGGCTGAAGTGGTCGCAAGTGAAAGTCTTCTGGATTATGTGCAACGACTTATCGCTTTCACTCGAGGCAAGGAAGAATACCATATCGGTTTGTCGCCAAGAGGAAGCCTAGCGATGATGCGAGCGGCTAAAACTTGGGCTTTAATGAGCGGACGCAATCATGTCATACCTGAGGATTTGCAAACGATATTGCCAGCGGTTGTCGCTCACCGTTTACGTGGAATCTCAGATGATGAGGGCAGCAGTGGGTTAGCTTTGGTTCAGCGTATGCTGAACGAAGTGGATGTCATCGACTAGATCCACATTGTTACACGCATAATTGACAGCGGACGCACCATGCGAATTAAAACTCTTAACGTTCGCTCTGCTCTTAAAGCGAGATTTTCTCGCTGGATGGCGGCTCGGGTTAAGCGCAAAGAAAAAGTTACTCTAAACAGGCAAATAATTTATATCCTGCCTACCCGCAGCGGCTTGATGTTTGTGTTTGCGGCAAGCTTGGTTTTTGTTGCTGCAATTAACTATGCCGTTAGTCTAGCTTTTGGCCTTGCTTTTCTAATGATAAGTATTTTCATCCTCGCAATCCTTCATGGCTTCAATAACTTAAACCAGCTAAAGCTTCGAGGTCTGTCTAGCCCCGCAGTATTCTGCGAGGACCAAGCTGCATTTAAAATAGAGTTAAGCCGGTTTCCCGGTCGCAATCACGAAGCTCTTGAACTTAGCTTCCCTGACTCTCATGCCACTTATGTTGATCTGATTAAGAATGATCAAGAACCGGTGGAAGTTTTCATAAAGACGAATGAAAGAGGTTGTTTTAAAGCCCCACTGCTGAGAATAACGACTAACTTTCCATTAGGTCTTTGCCGAGCGTGGTCTGTTGTTGATTTAGATTTACAGTGCATTGTGTATCCTAAGCCAATGACCTTTTCGATGGCAGATTTGAGCGGCGGGTCCTCTAGTGAAGAAGAGTCAGCTTTCGTTGTCTCTGGAAGTGAAGATTATTACGGTCTGCGTGATTATGTGCCTGGAGATTCGCTGCGCCAGGTAGCGTGGAAGAATGTTGCAAGAGGTCAGGGCATGCAGCTAAAACAATTTGTCGACTATGTTGACAGCCAGGTATGGTTGGACTGGGATAGGTTTTATGGCAGCGTTGAAGAAAAGCTCTCCCGTATATGCTTCTGTACCGTCAAACTTGCGAAGGGGGGAAGTCCATTTGGACTTAAACTGCCGGGGCTTGAAATTGCACCTGGAGTTGGTCCGGAACACAGAGCAAAATTATTGAGAGCGTTAGCTCTATTTGGTAAAGCGGATGTTGGTAAAAGTTAATGTTGATAAAAGCCGGTGCCTGCAAGGCCATTCTGTTTTCGAATTCATTGAACAGAAAGGTAATCTGAAAGCATGGACTTGAGCTATCAAATCCCACGCTCGGCGCTGATCTGGATATTGCTTTCTGTTACCGTAGTTCTAGTACCGCAGAGCATTCGCATGCCTGCGTGGATAAGTATTGTTGCCGCAGCTTGCATAGTTTGGCGTGTGTTAATTTTCAGAGGGAAGCTTAGCTATCCAGGTCGCTGGATGCGAATATTAATTGTTCTTTTTACGCTGGCTGTCTCAGTCTCACAGATGCGCTCGGTAGGTATTGGTTTGGACAGCGCAGCGGCATTACTCGCACTAGGTTTTGTCTTCAAACTCATAGAGATGAAACAAAAGCGTGATATCTATGTTGTGATATCGCTGAGTTTTGTCATGACCATGGTCGCTTTTTTATACTCTCAGAGCATTGTCGCCACAGTGTATAGCTTGGGAGCTATAGTAGTTATTCTTGGCTCTATGATAGCGCTTAATCGTTCCATTAATGTTTTGGATAATTGGGGCACAGCCAAAATGGCCGGCAAGATTCTATTGCAGGCTCTGCCTTTAGCGGTTGTTCTGTTTTATGTGTTTCCTCGTATCGCACCACTGTGGGCTGTTCCCATTCAAAGCAGCGGCGCATCTACTGGCGTATCTAATGAGATGTCACCGGGAGATATTAGCAGTTTAGGTCGTTCTGGAGATCTGGCGTTTCGCGTTCAGTTTGAAAACAGTGAGGCTCCTGCGCATGAGTTGCTGTATTGGCGAGGCTTGGTATTAACGGATTTTGATGGTGAAACTTGGCGCAGAGAGAGTAATCGTTCATCTTTTTCTATTGCATCTGCACGTGCAGATAAGCAGCTGCAATGGGAAGGTCGAATGAGCAGGGCCGGGGTTGCGCTAGATTATAATATTATTCTAGAGGCTACGCAGCAGCGATGGGTGTATGGACTGCATCTCGCTGAAGCCATTGATGATGAATTATTTCAAAGTAGAAACTTCGAACTCTTTAACAATGGTTTAGTCACTCAGAGGCTGAGCTATGATCTTCGTTCTTATCTTCAAAGCAAGACTGACTTTGTATTGGTTGATCGAGTGCGCCGCCAAAACCTTGAACTGCCCAGTGGTGGTAACAGTCAGAGTAGAGAGTTCGCTCGTCAACTGCGATCATCAGTGGTCAGCGATCGTGACTATGTAATGGCTGTATTGAGTCACTTTAGCCAGAACGAATATTTTTATACCTTAAACCCCGCGCTTTTAGGAAATAATCGAATTGACGATTTTCTCTTTGAAACTAGAGAGGGGTTTTGTGAACATTATTCAAGCACCTTTGCCTTTCTCATGCGCGCAGCAGGAATACCGGCTAGAGTCGTCATTGGATATCAAGGCGCGCAATTAAACCCTTTCGAAAACTACATGATGGTTTACCAATACAATGCCCATGCTTGGAATGAAGTTTGGTTGGAAGATGAGGGCTGGGTTCGCTTTGACCCCACCGGCGCGGTGTCTCCAGACAGGGTAAGGCTGGGAGTGGAAGCGGCGCTACGGGACGACCCTGCCTTTCTTGAGCAATCCCTTTTTTCTACCTCCGGCCTAGGCAGTATAAATTGGATAAATTCGCTTAGATTACGGCTGGATGCGCTTGAATATGAATGGAATAGACGCGTTGTTAATTACGATGAGGATGTTCAATTTGAGCTTTTCGAAAAAATATTCGGTCAAGTTACAAAACAAAAAATATTATTTCTTTTGTTTGGCTTGGCTAGTGTCGTGGTTATTGTAGTTGCTTCCTCGGTAATTCGATTTGAGCCAAAAAGAAAACGTGCACCGGTGCTTTCTCTTTATAACAAAATGAGTAAGGATTTAGAAAAAATTGGCTTAGGTAGGATGACAGGAGAAGGGCCAATAGCTTATCGGGATAGGGTGGTCGCTGCGCGGCCGGATTTGAGGGGCATTATGATGCAAGTTACGAGGCTTTACGTAGAAATTGCCTACAAGCGTCGGCAAGTGCAAGAGTCAGAGATTATCAGCCAGGCTAAGCAGATTAAACGGTATGAGCGTCAACTTAAAAAGGCGCTACTTAAAACACCGCTGTCTACTTAAACCAAAGCTTAGCAGCCTGCCTAATTGGCAGTGCCTAAGCTCCCGCGATTTTTACAGTATAGTCCTTCGCTAATGTTTCTTGTAAAGTACTGCGATGGTCGCCTTGTATCTCAATAACCCCGCCTTTAACTGTTCCACCAGAACCACAGAGCGTCTTTAATTTTTTTGCGAGGCTTTTCAAGTCTTTTTCTTCTAACTCGAACCCGCTGATTAAAGTTACACCTTTGCCTTTGCGGCCTTTGGTTTCGCGAGATAATCTGATGATGCCATCTGAGTGTGCTGGTAGTTTAGGTGTTTTTTCGCAGCGACATTTCGCCAGAGCTTTGCCGCATTGTTTGCAGCTATTATCGCCAGACGTGGAATATACAAGCCGTGAATTTGAACCCATAAGCTAGTTCGGTCTCAAGTTTTTAGAGTCTTTGACTAATTTGATAAGAGAACCTTAGTGATTCGGTTCTCTGTAAAGTTCGCATCCTCGCTAGCGTTTCAACTCTAGAGCAGGCTCTTTTGCTTTACGTTTTGTACAAGGGTGGAAGCGCGTATTTTTCTTGAGTTAAGCGCTGTCTGGCATGCTTTGCTTTTTCATTGCGTAGTGCCTTAACTAAATTGAGGAGCTCAACTGGCTGCCACTGACTTTTCTCTGGCGTGAAAAGTGCCGTTTGAATTTCCTGTGCCTGCAGTGCCAGCGCCGCAGCAGTAGTCTGGCTGAGAACATCTTCCATAGTGCGCACGCTATTGTTCTCTAAATAATGCTTACACCAGACTATTAAGGTCTTACGCACTCTTTGTAAATCACCACTAGCGCATGCTTGGGTGAGTTGCTTATAAGCAGTTTTCTCGTTGTTGACGGGGTCATACTTCGATGCAATTAAGGAGACTTTTTGGCCCACGTAGTCGCCAAGTTCTTTTTGCCGCGGGCTAATAACCAGTTTGTATATGCTTAAAGCCACGATAGCTAAGGCGCCTGCAATTAGCAGGTTCAGCCAAAAAGATTCTACTTCAATGTATTCCGCTTCAGCCTGTTCCTCGATGCCTTGTAAGTCCAGAACCGGCGTCGTATCAAGAATATCCTCTATGTCGATGGTACTTGCTATAGCTTGTTCGGAAGGTAATTCCCCTTCCGGGCTGGCGATTGTAAAACGTGTTGCTGGCACGATGGTGACTTCTTGCCGATCTGTTTCAACATTCCACCAAGGAATTGAAATTTCTGGAATTTCGATAAGTCCGGCGTCAGTCGCGACGATTGAGACGGTCTCAATTCTAGTTCCGACAATGCTTCCATCTACAAATGTTCTTTGAATGTCAGCGGGCTCTGGGTATTGATTAACACCTTCTATATCACCGCTTAAAAATGGTGGCAGTACAGCACCATCTAATCCGTCAGCTATCATAGCGATAGTTCTCACGGCAGATTCTCCAATCTCAAGTTTGCTTAAATCTGTGCTCCAAGTTTCCTCTAACCTTAAATCGGTCACTGGAAGCCACATAGCCCTGTTCAATGCGCCAGCAGGTCTCTCTTTTATATCTACTGTAATTCCTTCGATAAAAGCAGTGACTCGGCGG
The DNA here is from genome assembly GCA_047627195.1 of Pseudohongiellaceae bacterium. Classification (GTDB taxonomy): domain Bacteria; phylum Pseudomonadota; class Gammaproteobacteria; order Pseudomonadales; family Pseudohongiellaceae; genus UBA9145. Next base: position 55,954 of record JBLHTH010000001.1, read on the forward strand.
GTATTTAAATTTCGAAAGACGAAGTTACTAGATCCGTCGGTCACTTCTCCACGAAATAAAATATCAGGGACTTCTAGCGGTCCGCTGCGCTGAGGAAAAATGACATAGCGTTTCTCGTAGACTCCATAGCGCACGCCATCGATTAGCTTCTCATATTGATTGGGCGAGCCAATCAATTGAATAACTGAGTCAGGCATTTCTAATTCAGTAAACTGTGGGTTTCTTATTCCGTTTATTGTGTAAAACAAGCGCACACTAAAAAGCAGCTGTTCCTGGACATACACCGAATCTTTATTCACTTCAATTTCAAGAAAGAGCTCTTCGCTTGATTGATTAGATCTAGGCCCCTGATTAGACACAGTGATTTCGATAGCATCAGTGGTGGCATTGTTTATATTCAGCGCTGGAATGGTCACAGCACCCTCGCTTAGGGGGAAGAGGGTGACTATGTAATCGGTCCAAGCCTCTACGGTGCCATTGATACTTCTTATCTGGCTCGAAGTTCTCGTCCCGAGAACATCAAAGTCTGTTGTAAGGGGCGTAAGATCTAATTGCATGCCCTGACGCTGATCAAAGACGCGGATAGTGAAAACCAGAGTTTCCCCTCTGGCCAATTCAGTTCTATCAACAGAAACATCGATTTCCTGTGCTGAAGCAACTAAGCAACACAGGGCAAGAATGGCGCCGCTAAATAATTTAAGTAAATTGCTCACCAGATTTGCCCGCCACTTGCAGCACCTGCAGTACCGTTAAGTTGTCGCTGCCGATATTGGTAGCGGAATTTCCTGCGCAGTAATTCGCCAGGATCATCTTCTATTCGCCTTAACCATTGTTCCAGCGCTTGCTGTTCTTCAAATTCTTCATTGCTAGTTTCGCTAGGAGTGTTTTGCTCACTATTGGATTCAGAGCTTTCTTGTTCCTCAGGAGGCTGATTCTGTTGCTCCTGCTCTTGCTGATCTTCGTTGCCTTCTTGGCTTTGTTGATCCTGCTGCTCGCTATTCTCTTCCTGCTCTTGTGATTCGCTCTCTGAATTTTGCTCGGATTGGCTCTCCTGGCTGTCGCCTTCTTGGTTTTCGCCTTCTTCCGATTCTTGCTGCTCTAATAACTGTTCAATGATTTCTTTGTTAGCGATGGCGTCAGCGTGATTAGGTTCAAGCGCTATGGCTGCGTCAAAGGCTGCAATGGATTCTTCGTAGTTGCCTGTTAAGGCCAGTGAGTTGCCTCTGTTATAATTGCCATCTGCTGACGGGTCCGCTGAATATGCAGCGATTGCCGCTTCGTAGTTCTCAGATTTGTAGTTAGCGGCACCTTGCCAGCCTAAAGATTGGAATAAGGAGGCGGCCACTGAGAGTTCGTCAGAGGCGTAGGCTTGTGCTGCTTGCTGATCTTTAGTCTTCCAAAGGTCGCGCCACTCAAATGCCTGTGCTTGCTGAGGGGGCAGTAAAAGACCGCCGCCGATAATCAATGACAAAGAGAATAACCACCCTCTGCGAAAGCTCATGGCAGCAAGAGGAAGAACTAGCAAAAGCAGCCAAGGTCCTGTTTCGTACCAGACATCAAACTCTTCTTCGACATCACTAAGCTGATTGTCATCCAGCGGATTCAGATCACTTAATAAATAAGCTAAGTCAGAGTCGGCCAGCTGAATATCGTGATAGCGACCGTTGACACGATTCGCCAGAGATTGAAGAACGTTTTTATTTAGTTTTGGGATGATGATGGTCCCGGCTTCATCGGTGAGAAGATTTCCATCACTGGTCCGTATCGGGGCACCTTCTTCGGTCCCAATTCCCATTATTAATAATTCGTAGTCGGTTTCTTGGATTTGGGCGGTGATCAACGCTTCCTGATCAAAACCGCTTATGCCGTCAGTCATTAAGAGGATTTTGCCGCGATTGGCCTCTACATCGTCTAGAAGTTTTATTGCCGCGTTAATAGCTAGCATCGGGTTACTGCCAAACAATGGCATTATATTGGGGCTCAGGGATGGCACCAAGGCGGCTATGGTGACTACGTCATCAGTTAGAGGAGTCACGGTATGCGCATCTCCTGCATAGACAACCAGGGCAGTTTGGCCTTCTTTACGTAAGTTTAGGATGTCTCTTAATTTGCGTTTTGCTAAATCCAATCTGCTTGGCTCATGATCGGGGGCAAACATGGATAGTGACAGATCCAATACGATGACCAATGCGTCCTCTCGTTTCTGAACCGGCTGCGGCAATTTTTCCCAAACCGGTCCGGCCATCGAAACGACTGCTAAAGTCCAAGCGCCTAATAAAATAAAGAGAGGCGTGCGTTGAGCCGCGTTTTTGCTGCGATCCAACAGATAGGGGAGAAGGGACTTATCAATAGCTTTGTCCCACGCGGTTACCACGGAATTGATTCTCCACATCGCAAGAAAACAAATGAGCGTGGGAATAAGTGCTAACAGCCAAATCGGCCGTAAAAACTGGAATTGTTCGAACAGATTGCTGGGAATCATCACTTCCATCAGGCTTGGTTTCCTGCTGTATTGCTGTCGTTATCCGAATCATCATCGGTGGCGCTAAGTCGAGCTCTACCGGTTAAGGATAACCAAGGAATCGATACTAGCGCCAGTAAGAAACTAATAATCAGTGCTGCTCCCAAAGGCCAATAAAACAAAACTCTCGTAGGCCGGTAAGTTTGCTCATCTTGCTCAATTGTTTCGAGGCGGTCGAGTTCTTCATAAATCTCTACAAGATCATTAACATCGCGCGCACGAAAATAGCGGCCGCCAGTGGATTCTGCGATTTGGGTGAGTACCGCTTCATCAAGTTCAGCAGAGGGGTTAATGGCTCTAGCGCCGAAAAAAGTCCTCTGCACTACTTGATCGGCACCAATACCTATGGTGTAGATTTTAATATTCTCTGTTTGTGCGAGCTTGCCCGCTTGTTCGGGAGACACCGCGCCGGCATTGTTTACGCCGTCAGTGAGAAGGACCATAACACGGCTATTTTCTGGCCGGGTCCGCAAATGGATAACCCCTAGCCCTATGGCGTCCCCTATTGCGGTGGCTGATTCTTCGATAATTCCTATATCGGCTTCTTCTAATAGCGTGCCTACGGTTTTTCTATCAAAGGTTAAAGGGGCTTGAATATAAGCATGGGCGGCGAATAGAATTAAGCCTAGTCTGTCACCTTCTCGGCGCTCGACGAAATCTCCAACCACTGCTTTAACCACATCGATTCGCGAGGCTTGGCGATTGCCTACCACCATGTCTTGAGCTTCCATGCTGCCGGAGATATCTACAGATAACATAAGGTCGCGGCCGGTAGAGGGCAGTTGGACTGGGTCCCCCAGCCATTGGGGTCGGCTCGCAGCTAAGACCAGCAAAATCCACATGAGGCAGCAGCAAATTAGATTGAGTAAGCGTCCGCTAGATATATTCTCGTTATCGGACTGCAGCCTAGTCAGTGTGCTGAAAAACGGCACATACAGAGCCGCGTCTTGTCGTGGCGCTCTCGTTAAAAGGCGATAGACGATGAACGGCAACGGCAGGGCAATAAAAACTAAAGGCCAAGTAAATTCCAGCATTAGTGGGCAGTTTCCTCGATCCCGGCGGTTTGGGGCGTTGATCTCACGGCTTGTTTTTGCCCCTGCGCATCATAAAGGCTGGCTATCCATTGAGTTGCAAAATCGTTCATTTCGTCGACATTGATCTCGAGCTTGGTTTGAAATCTGCCGTGACTTAGCGCATCAGAAATTTCTGTTGTTAGAAGGGTCGACTCGCCATTTTCGCGAATAAAGCGAACCCATTCTGGGCCGCCTAAGCCGGCAACTGCGGCGCCTGGGAAATGGACCAAGGCAACTCGCTTCAATACTGAATTGGCTTCATTGGCGTAGGATAACTTTGAGCGATTGGCATCGCTGCCTGATTCATTTTCTAATTCAGAGACGTAGCTGCTATAGCACCTGTCCAATTCAACCAAAGCCTGAGCTTTTATCTTGCGGCGATTGCTTATGATAAAACCCTTAGAGATTATCCATGCAATCATAATTAGCAACAGAGTTGCTAATATCCACCAGCCTGGAGCAGGCGGCCAAAAGTTTACCGGCTCCGGCAAATGAATGTCCGCAAGCTGCGCTAAGAGTTCTTCGCTATCCATTGTCTCACTTGCTCTAGAACTAACTGGTTAGTTCGCATTTTGATTAGTCGAATTTGGAGCTTGTCGAGTTGTGTTTCAAGCCCCGCCACGCGCTGTCTAAACTGATCTCTGTAGTTGGCTCTAGCCTTGCTGCTATGAGTGTTGAGTGCGCCTTTTTTGCCGCCATCTGTAATACTGTAAATGCCGGGAACCGGAAGAGTCTCTTCTAAGGCGTCATAAACGAAACAGCAAACCACGTTATTGTGTTGAGAAAGCTGGTTCAAATATTGGAGTGCCTTTTCGTCCAAAGTTAAGAAGTCTGAGATTACATACAGGGTGCTGCCAGGCTTAGTGATTCGTCTTATTTTGCCCAAGGCATGTGCTAAGCCAGGCTTAAAAGTAGGATCTTCTGGTATCAATACCTCTGGATCTTGCCTTTCCTGAAGTTGCTGATTATATTGAAAAACTTGATTCAATAAGTGTAGGGCGGAGCGTCTGCTACGTTTAGGTTTTACCAAGCTTGATGCGACATCTGAAAACACAAGGCCACCAACACGGTCGCCATTGTCTATGGCTAGCCAGCAAAACAAAGCAGCTGCCTGAGCCGCAATAACCGATTTAAAAGCTACCTGACTGCCGAAATACATATTGCGGGTTTGATCTACCGCGATAAGAACGGGTCTTTCACGCTCTTCTCGAAAAACCTTAGTAAACGGCCGGTTTGTGCGCGCAGTGACTCGCCAGTCGATTAAGCGAATATCGTCGCCCGCTTGATAGGGTCTGAACTCTTCAAAATCCAGCCCGCGACCGCGCATCTTGGAAAGATGTAAACCGGAGATGCCCGCGGTTGAGCGAGAATGGATAAGATAATCGAGTGTTTTCGCTGCATATCGCTGTATTAGCAGCTGCTGCAAACTAACCACGGCTCCCTCAACTTGGTAGCGTGGTTGTTGCGGGGCTATGATGATTGGTGCTGACATAGTTTTGCCTAAATTGGATTAGGCGCAGGGCACGCGTTGGCGAATAGTCTCCAAAACCTGATCGGGGGTCACGCCGCCAGCTTCTGCCTCAAAGCTTAATAGTATGCGGTGGCGCAGCGCATCAAATAAGATTTCCTGAACATCATCTGGGCTTACAAAGTCTCGCCCTTGAATCCAAGCATAAGCGCGTGCGCAGCGGTCCAAAGCAATCGTGCCGCGAGGGCTGGCGCCGTATTCAAGCCAAGCGGATAGGTCTTCACCATAGACTTCAGGCTTACGCGTAGCCATGATCAGCTGTATAATGTATTCCTCAACTTCCGGTGCCATATGCATCTCAAGAATTTCCTGCCTAGCCGCAAAAATTGACTCTTGTGTTACTTGCGAAGGCACTACAGGTGCGTTGTTCTGCGCTTCACTGCGAACAAGGTGGAGAATCTCCCGCTCTGCTTTAGCATCGGGGTAACCTATGGTTACGTGCATTAAAAATCGGTCAAGTTGGGCTTCAGGGAGAGGGTAAGTACCTTCTTGCTCGATAGGATTTTGAGTCGCCATTACTAAAAATAGTGGCGGCAGCGTGAAGGATTCTCGGCCAACGCTGACTTGATGCTCACCCATCGCTTCTAAAAGAGCAGATTGCACTTTTGCAGGGGCTCGGTTAATTTCATCTGCCAACACTAAATTATGGAAAATTGGGCCTGGCTGAAACTTAAAGGAGCCGTCTTCTGGTCGATAAACTTCCGTGCCTGTGATATCGCTAGGTAAGAGGTCGGGTGTAAACTGAATTCGGTGGAAATCACCTTCAATTGCACGGGATAAGTCTTTGATGGCTTTGGTTTTTGCTAAACCAGGCGCGCCCTCAACGAGTAAGTGTCCATCGGCAAGTAATGCAATTAATAAGCGATCAATTAGACGCTCTTGTCCTATAATTTGATGTGATAACCAATTTTTGAGGTCTGTTATTATTCCATGATGGCTCATAAAAGGAGTTCTCTTTGTTCGGGCGCTCGATAGGCAAAGTCAGGGATTGTAAACGTTTTGTATGGGATGTCTAGGCGAAGATTGTAGCGGAGTGTTGCAGAATTATTTGAAAAGACAGTGGCTTGCAAGATGCTAGGATGCTTCGTGATTTGAAGCCAACGATAGAAGAGTTAGGACGGAACTTATAATCAATTCCGGTCTGGAGAAATTAGATGAATGCAAAACAAAATCTGGATAACGCTTTACTAGTGCCAGTACTTAAATTAATTGACAAGCAGTTCGCGAAGTCAGAAGCGAACCGAGTAAAGCTCTTTGCTAAACGCTATTTTGCGAGCACTTATAAAGCGGAAATATCCAATCAGAGCGATAATCAGATTCTAGAAGCGCTCGTTCAGGCCTGGGACTTTGTTCAGGAGCGAAAATCTAGTGCTCCAAAAATTCAGTTCAGTGAAATAAAAGCTGAGCAAAAAGGCGGTAAACCTGTCGGCGGGAGAATTTATGTTCTTGTGAACGATATGCCTTTTTTAGTCGATTCAATTCGCCAAGCAGTGAACAGAGCAGGTGTGAGTATCCGCAGTGTAAATAATGCGGTGCTTCAGGTTGAGAGAGAGACAAAAAGTAAAGACAGCGCAGGTAGACTCAAATTCATAAGCACGGATAACACGCCGTCTCAAAATGGCGAAGCAATTTGTTGCATTAACTGCGGCGTCATCAGTGCGTCTCAAATCCCGCTGTTGGAGCGCGAACTTAAAGATACGTTAAAACACGTTTCAGCTGCTGTTAAAGATTACTTACCAATTTGTCAGCAAGCAGAGAATGTTAAAAGCGCGTTGCGCAAGAATGCAGATATTTTGCCTGTTAGTGAGAAAGAACTAAACGAGTCGATCGAGTTTATTGGTTGGCTTCTAAGTAACCATTTTTCTTTTTTAGGCTATGAAAAATATAAAATTAAATACCTTAAGTCAGGTGCGATGGTTGAACTTCAAACTGGTTCCACTTTAGGGATTTCAAAATTCAAATCAGGTCTTAAGGAACGAGTAAAGCTGTCAAGCCTACCGAAGAGCAATGTTGAGCACATTTTGAAGAAGCAAATATGCTGTTTTGCTAAGTCAAGTAACCGATCAAAAGTGCATCGCTCGGTTCACCTTGACTATGTATTACTTAAAGAATTCGATAGCAAGGGCAGAGTGGTAACTGAACATAGGTTTGTTGGCCTGTATACGTCGTCTGTGTATTATCGAACGGCTTTGGAAATTCCCTTGATTCGGGAAAAAGTGAATCAAGTTCTCGATGAATCAGGTTTTTCACCTAACGGTCACAGTATTAAAGACCTTTTGCAGGTGATTAATGTTTTCCCTAGAGACGAGCTGTTTCAAATCAACAAAGAACAGCTGTATTCAACAGCGTTAGAAATTACGCAGATCCAAGAAACTCGTATTTCGAAACTATTTGTACGTCGGGATTCATACGGTAAATTCTTCTCCTGCCTTGTATATATGCCAAGAGATATTTACAACACGAAGGTAAGGCAACAAGTTCAAAATTTACTTAAAAATGAGCTACAGGCGGCTGAGGTTGAGTTCAGCACTTATTTGTCAGAGTCGATGCTGGTACGCATTCATTTTATTCTACGTACACCTGAAATTCAGAACGTTAAATATAATCGAGCGAAGCTAGAAGCGCAGATGGTTCGACTCGTCAAACCTTGGGATGACTATTTTCTTGAAAGCTTGCAAGAAAATTATCCGGATGCAGAGGCTGAGAATCTGTTCTCAGTATATTCGTCCTGCTACTCGACATCTTATAAGGAAACTTACAGTGCCGGTGAAGGGGTAATTGATATTACTCGACTTGCCCGCGTGGTTGAAAGCAAAGGGCTAGCTCTGGATTTAGAGGCTTGTGATCCTGGTTCTTTCGCTGAGTTGAGCTTTAAGATATTCAGCTTTAAACAACAATTAATTTTATCAGATGTGGTGCCTGTCCTTGAAAATTTGGGCCTAAATATCATCGGAGAAAAAGCATTTAAATTGCAGCCTGATTGCGAAGAAGTCATTTGGATGCATGACTTTTCGCTGTCTCGAAAGAACACCAGCGCTAAACTTCCACCAGGCTTGGAGGAGAATTTTGAAGACGCTTTTGCTGCTGTTTGGAAGAAAAAAACTGAGGATGATAGTTTTAATCAGCTTGTTATTGCCGCGCAAATACACTGGCGCGATGCAGCGTTACTTCGTGCCTATGCAGCGTACCTCAAGCAAATACAATTCGGTTACAGCGCTCAATATATTGCCGACACGTTGGCGCAATATAAAAGTATCGCCAATCAGCTCGTGGATTATTTTTACGCTCAATTTGACCCGGCTATTAAATCATCTAAAAGGCCGGCTGCTGCAAAGCTGCATAAGAAAATTCTTGTCGCAATTGACAAGGTGTCCAACCTAGCTGAAGACAGCGTTTTACGCTCGATCTTAGAATTGATGGATGCAACGCTCAGAACTAATTACTTCCAAACGGATGAGGAGGGCGAGAATAAGGATTATTTTTCATTTAAGTTCGAGGCTGCTGCGATCAAAAACATGCCGCTGCCCAAGCCGATGTTTGAAATATTTGTGTTCTCGCGCAACGTTGAAGGGGTGCACTTGCGCGGTGGGAAAGTTGCTAGAGGCGGGCTGCGTTGGTCAGATCGCTGCGAAGACTATCGCACTGAGGTACTTGGTTTGGTGAAAGCGCAGCAAGTTAAAAACTCGGTCATTGTACCGGTGGGAGCGAAGGGCGGTTTTGTTGTAAAGCAAACCAGCACGCCAGGAGATCGAGATGAATTGATGCGTGTCGGTATTAGTTGTTATCGCACCTTTATAAGAGGCCTGCTTGATATCACTGACAACATCGTTGCTGACAAAGTAAAGGCCCCGGTGCAGGTTGTAAGAAAGGACAAAGACGATCCCTATCTTGTAGTGGCAGCTGACAAAGGCACAGCGACATTTTCTGATATCGCCAACGGCATCGCTGAGGACTATAAATTTTGGCTAGGAGATGGATTTGCATCCGGCGGCAGCAATGGCTATGACCACAAGCAAATGGGAATTACAGCCAAAGGTGCTTGGGTTTCTGTGCAAAGGCATTTCCGCGAACAGGGTGTGAATATTCAGAAGCAAGATTTTTCGGTAGTTGGTATTGGAGACATGTCAGGTGATGTTTTCGGAAATGGCATGTTGCTATCAAAGCATATTTGTTTGCAGGCTGCATTCAATCACCTTCATATCTTTATAGATCCTACCCCCGATTCCCAAGCAAGTTTTAAGGAGCGCCAGCGTTTATTCAAACTGCCTAGGTCAGGCTGGGGTGACTATGAAGAAAAATTAATATCTAAAGGTGGGGGTGTGTTTCAGCGCTCAGCCAAATCTATTGCAATATCCAGTGAAATGCAGAAAACATTCGGCTTCGAACAAACTTCGGCTACGCCTAGCGAACTCATTTCGCTTCTCTTAAAGGCGCCAGTGGATTTACTTTGGAATGGTGGAATTGGCACCTATGTTAAAGCCTCTAGCGAAAGCCATGGCGAGGTTGGGGACAAAGCCAACGATGGCCTGCGTGTTGACGCAAATGAGTTGCGCTGTAAAGTAATTGGCGAAGGTGGAAACCTAGGTTTTACCCAGCGCTCACGAATAGAATTTGGGTTAAACGGCGGCATATCGTTAACCGATTTCATTGATAACTCAGCCGGTGTGGATTGCTCTGACCATGAGGTCAATATAAAAATCCTGCTAAATAAACAGATGGCTGACAATAAACTTAACCTGCTTAAGCGGAACAAGTTACTTAAGAGTATGACAGAGGAGGTTTCGAGTTTAGTTTTAGATAATAACTACAGTCAAGTTCAGGCGATTGGCGTGGCTCAAGCTCAAATGGAGGCTCGCGGCAAAGAGTATGTCGGTCTGATCAGTTTTCTAGAGAAGCACGCTGACCTAAATCGTAAGCTTGAATATTTGCCGACTGATGATGTGCTTGAAGAGCGGATCGCAAAGAACAAGTTTTTGACGAGGCCAGAAGTCTCCATAGTGACTTCCTACATGAAGATGTTCTTGAAAAAAGAGCTGGTCAGTGTCGGCTACATTGATGATGACTATTTGTTGCCGTATCTCTACAGCGCATTCCCAGCAAAGCTGCGCCAGTCACATCAGCAGGCGATAGAGGCTCATCAACTGAGACGTGAAATCGTTTCAACACAGCTAGCAAATTCTATCGTTAATTTGTTTGGGCCAAGTTTCGTCTATCGTTTAGTCGACGCAACTGGCGCCTTACCTTGCGAGGTGGTTAAGGCTGCTGTTATCGCATTGCATATATATAAAATTGACGAGACATGGACGGAGATTGAAGCACTAGACTACAAGGTAGACGCATCCGTTCAAGGAGACATGATGTTTCAGCTTATTAGGTTGGCGCGTCGCGCGACCAGATGGCTAATTAGAAACAAGCGTAACAATTTGGATTTTGCAGCATGCTACGAACTTTATGCTAAGAAAATCGCGACCGCGCGGGAAATGATACCGGCTAAGCTTCCGGAAGCGTCGCAAGCGACTTTCTTGCGTAAGCAACAGATCCTATTGGACAGTAAAGTGCCTGAATCTGTGGCGACCCAGATTGCGAGCTGTCAATTTCTGGTGCCAGCAACTAGCCTTATTGAGATATCGACTTCCACCGGTCATGGCCTCTCGTCCATATTCGATGTTTATTATGCGATGGGTGAGGAGCTGCAGCTTAATTGGTTGGGAGAGATGATCAATCAGTTAGAGGTAAGTAACTATTGGCAAGCCTTAGCGCGAGAAAGCTTCTTGGACGATATGTCTTGGCAGCAGCGAGCACTTACGCTTAATGCCTTAGCTGTTGGGACCAAAAAGGTTTCGGCGGCGACTTTGGTTTCTCTGTGGGCGGACGATAATTCTGAGGAGTTAACTAGAGTCAAGATGATGCTGGCTAAGCTGAAGTCCGAAGCTCGACCCGACTACTCAATGTTTTCAGTTGCTCTTCGGGAGCTGTTAAACCTTGCCCAAACCACTGGCCGAAACTAGATTAAGCAATAATGGTTACTCATCGTGTACATCTATCTATTCCAGCAGAGCGCTACGTCGCTCTGTATTCAGGTAAAGTGAAATTTGTTCGAGCTGTTAGCGAGGGCGGGTTGCGGGTTGAGTTTCCTGGCTCAATCTTGAATCGTTTTGTGACTCACGATGGCGTGCACGGCGTTTTCGAATTTAAAATTGACAGCCTTAACAAACTCAAATCTGTCTCTCGAATAAATTGAGCTTAAATCTATGGTCAAAATTGTTTTCTACACAACCCTGGGCTGTCACCTTTGTGAAGAGGCTGAACAGCAGCTAAGACACCTAGTGACAGCAAACGCGGTCGAGGTTGAGGCTGTTGATATAAGCAGCTCAGAAGATTTGGTTGCCTTGTATGGCATAAGGATCCCAGTGCTTAAAAATATGGAGAACGAACAAGAATTGGACTGGCCTTTTGACTATCCTGAGCTGTTGCAGTTTGCTAGATTCGCAGATTAGTTATTGCGCAAGAGATCGGCGTTACCCGGGGTTCGTAAGAAGATTCTATTGGGTAAGGATACGCTGAATTGCGTTCGGTTAAATTAAACCGCATTTAACCTAGCTTGATATGCCATGGTTCGAAACGAACTCCAAATAGATTGTCAGTTGGGTAGCGAATGTCCACATACCCCAAAGTAGCTATTCTCTTGTACTCCTGAGTACCTGAAAAATCGGCGGTGAAGTTGCGCTCACCGTAGCCAATTTTTCCAATATCGAAGTCGCCGATACCGTGATATGAGTGTCCCGGCGGTGCAAGAGAGCGTGAAGCTCGCGAGAGATTCCCCTGCGCTTCTATCGCTTTGGCCAAAAATAGGTGCATTTGTTTTACATTGCCACGTACCCCTGACGTCAAAATGACTTGGTCGCCCACGTCATTTCGAATTTGATTATAGAGATTCAGAGACTCACCTTTCAGCAAGAAGTGGCCTGATTTGGCGATTTTAGCGACATCTTTCTTGGGGATGAAATCGCTTATGTCGCGACTAATTTTTTTACCGAAAAAGCCATATCGGTTCGGGTTGGCAAAAAATATTTCTTCAATAAAGTTTAACTCGTCAGCTTGAAATGCCCCGATCTTAGGGAAATTTCGGCCAGCTTTAATCATCTCATCCAAGCTCATAAGATTAAAGTTGCCATGGCCAATATAGCTTTCTACTTGAGTTAAGTGCGCCGCGGTTCTTAGCAGCAACGACTCATAACGAGGGTCCAAATAGATGTCGCTGGCAAAGATAGCATCAAAATTTCTAATTTTCTTTAAATAGTGCTCCACCTGAGTATTGTCCAATTCAGCGATATTAAGTGCATCGTTGGCGGATATCACGGGGGCCGAGGCAGGCAATCCACCGCTTGGCTGAGCGGATTCAAGTTCTACGGCGGTAAATTTAAATGCCTCGGGAATTGATCCTTCTGCCAGTGGATCTGCAGCGATAAGCTTACCCGTCAGGGCAGGGCGCAGGATTAGCTGGGGTTGCTGGTTTATACGCTGCCACATAAAAAGGCCGCCAAAGGCAACTGTACTAGCGCTAAAAAACCCTTCAAGAAAAGCTCGTTTGTTCAAACTAAAACCCGCAACTGACTATCAATTATTATTTGTGGTTACTGAAATATAGCAAAGTTCAAGAAAATGGTTAATATTCATTGTACTAAATGACTAAATTAAACAATCTCTTAGCGTTATTTGTCGTCGTCTCAGCGATTTCCTCAGGGGCAACTTGATAGCAATCGGCAATTTTATCAACCACTGAGGTTAAGTATTTCGGCTCGTTGCGTCGATTCTTTGGCTTTGAGGTTAAATTTCGGGGAAGTAGGTAGGGAGCATCAGTTTCAATCAACAGCCTGTTCAGGGGAATCAGTGGCACTATGCGCTGTAAATCCAGTCCTCTGCGTTCGTCACATACCCAGCCGGTTATCCCAATGTACATGTCCAAGGCTAGATAATCTTTAAGCGCGGCCTCGGAATCAGTAAAGCAGTGGACAACGCCGCCGCTGAGCCTGTCTCGATACTTGGATAAGAGTTGATGAAAGTCTGCATGAGCTTCGCGCTGATGCAGGAACATTGGCTTGCGCACCCTGGTTGCCATCTCTAAATGTCGCTCAAAAACTCTTAACTGATCGCTTCTAGAGGAAAAGTTCCGGTTATAATCCAGCCCAGTCTCGCCTACGGCGACTACATAAGGGCTTGTGCATAAGCGTGAGATCTCTGCGAATGCAGCGTCATCGCAAGTGCTTGCTACATGGGGGTGAAAACCGGCGGTACTTGAATGCATGGAGGGATTAGAAGCGCTGAGTTTTTGGGCGGCAAGGCTGGTTTCCAAATCTGTGCCAGTAAGTATGATGTGGCTGATATTTACGTCTTTTGCGTCATTAATGACTTGTTTAAAATCGCTGGCGAATGACTCGTGGGTTAGATTCGCTCCAATATCGATAAGCTCCATTAATGCCGTTCCATTGCTTTAAATTCAGCGCAGAAGTCTAGCTGAGTGAGGGCGGCAATGACAGTGAAACAGCCTCCATACGCCTAACTATCTAGCTATTAGCAATAAATTGCTCGATAATCGTGTCCCCAAGTTATTCATGAGTTGATGTTGTGGACGTACAAGTTTCTAAAAAAAAGCTGGATTGGTCAGAGTTGGGTTTTAAGTACCAGAAAA
>JBLHTH010000002.1:0-54466 GCA_047627195.1 Pseudohongiellaceae bacterium
AGCAGTATCTATCCTGCTCTTAACAATCGCGAAAATGGCAATCGAGTCGATGTTGACGACAAAGATGGAGTTATTACCATCGTCAAAAACTCAATCAATTATATCGGAGATATTTACATTGAATCTGATGAAACCAGCATCAATGTCAATGAAATAATAGACTTCATATACAAGCCAAATTCTGCAACGCTGATGGCCGCTGCGACAGCGCAAAGAGAATTATTTCTAGAATTAGATGTGTTTATCAGCATAGCTGGTAGCAAACCCATGAAAGTAGATAAAAAACTACTTGGCTTATAATAGGCAGTCTTTAGATTATGAATATCTGGGTAGACGCCGATGCTTGTCCTAGCGTTATTAAAGACATTTTGTTTCGAGCCGCCCAGCGCACCAAGGTCAATTTGACCTTAGTGGCCAATCAAGCAATGAAAACACCCCCTTCACATTATATTAAATCGATTCAGGTCGCCTCAGGTTTTGATGTGGCCGATGACGAAATAGTAAGACGCGTTATCAAAGGCGATCTTGTAATCACAAGTGATATACCTTTGGCGGACGAAGCTATAGAGAAAGGCGCTCTATGCCTTTCCCCTAGAGGCGAGCTTTTTGATAAAAGTAATATTAAAGCTCGCTTGAACATGCGTGATTTTTTAGACACAATGCGAGCGAGTGGAGCTGACACCGGCGGGCCACCCGCGTTCAGTCAAAACGATAGAAAAACGTTTGCGGACCGCTTAGATCGCCTACTTGCTCAAAATACCAGCGGATAAACTATGGAACTTCTTAACGCACAAATTAAATGGACAATGCTCGTATCTGGACTCTTTACTTGCAGCATGTTCACCGCACTATTTTTACCCACCGCAGGCTTGGAAATCGTCTTTGGTGTTTCGACGATAGAGCAACCATTTACCGAAATTGTCGTCCGCAATTGGGGAGCCTTAATCGGCGGGGTTGGCGTACTGCTAATTTACGGTGGATTCAAACCCCATTCTCGACATTTGATTCTTGTAATAGCTGCCGTGAGTAAAAGCATCTTCATTGGACTAAATCTACTAATTGGTAGTGAGTACTTAAGTAGCTCGCTATTAGCCATCGTTCTCGACAGCCTCTTTATACTACTTTATGTAGTTTATCTTTTGGGCAACCGACCTAACAGCGCTTAAGCTAGGGCTCTCTTAATTGTGCATATCGGGTAATAAATTTGTTCGATTACAGTCTCGCTCACTGGCTAACTTTTTTTACCGCGGCAATTCTATTAACACTGTCACCTGGGCCGGATATCGCATTCATCCTTGCACAAACTGCAAAACGCGGCAGACAAGCAGGGTTTTTAGCTATGTATGGCATTTGGACTGGTGCATTCTTTCATGTGTTCCTTTCCGCTTTTGGCTTATCAGCTATCCTCGCAACCTCAGCTGCAGCTTTTACGTTAGTCAAATTCGCCGGTGCCGGTTATCTAATCTGGCTTGCAGTGCAATCGTTTCGTTCTCATGGTGTATTAAGCGAGCCTAAGTTAGCGGCCAAATCTAACCGCAATGTATTTCAGCAAGGCATGGTCGTTGCGGCATTAAATCCAAAAACAGCAATATTTTTTCTATCCTTTCTGCCTCAGTTTGTCGTTGCCGGAGCAGGACCGGTGGGGGCTCAGTTATTTCTTCACGGCAGTCTCGTTATCGCCGTGGCCATTTTTATTGAGCCACCCATCATCTTTGCCGGGGCAAAACTAAGCAATAGAATCAGCAGCAGCCCGCAGATAGGGGTCTGGCTAGATCGCTGCCTGGGCTGCCTTTTTATCGGACTGGGCCTGCGTTTGCTTAGCCAGGGGCAAACCTAAAAGAGAGCCCTGTGGTAAGTTTTAAATGCGTTGAATGTTGGAAGGGTTGTCGAAAAAGATGGGTTAGCTCACAGCCAGCAGAAAATCCTCTAACGCGGCGCCGGACTTAACCGCAATACCAAGCTACGCTCAACGCTGAAACCGGCTTGATGGCGCTACATTTTGATGCTGCTAAAACTCTACCTTGCATCCGCTTCTTGGCGACGTGCTCCAGCTAAGATCGATGGCAGTGAGTAATTTCCCTCGTGGCAGGCATACTCGTAAATGTACTCACCCGGCGCTCGGCGAACTATATTCTTTTCGACTGTAACCGGATCAGTGTAAATAGCAGGGTCGTTGAGTGTGAAGCGATAGAGAATCTCATTTTCATTAATTAACTTGAAACTCTCTGTGACTTTTAACTCATCCGACATGCGCAAATACCACCAAGAATGTTCTGGGCGAAAATGAGCGGTCTCCACGATCAAAGTATCACCCTCCCACCGAGCCACTGATCGCCCCATCCAATGAGCGCTCGCCGATTCGGCTAAAGGGCTATCGAGTGGGATAATTCTGGCGTCGTGAGTCAGCTCACCCAAGATCAAGACGTGATCCTGAGTTTGTACTATTTGCATATTGGCGTTATAAAACCAGCCCGTCATAGGCGGCATAGGCCCTGCTGTTGGGCCCGCACAGCGCTCACTTAATGAGCGAATTTCAGGACCGTCAAATAGGCCATGTCCGTCAAGGACAAGCCCTTGAACATAGTCCTGATATTCTTTGCGGTAAGGATAGCGGCCGTTGGCGGGACCTATAATTTGGGAAGTTCGGTAGAGACCTTCAATTTCCGTGAGGTTGCTGCGAAAGCTGGCAAAGTTATGATCTGCTTCTTGGGCGATTGCTAACCCGGCAGCTGGAGCGCCCCGATCCTTTGATACTGGCGCACTGTTTGTCTCACTAGCAGCGCGCAATTGCGCCATCAGCTGCTCGCCTTCCTGCTGACTGTAAGACTGCTGGTCCCCAAGCTCAACGGGCCTCTCCATTGGAGTAGCGCTTCCGTAATACCAAACCCCCTGCATATTCGGCTGGCCGAATTCAGTACGAGGAAGGTCTGGCTCGGCAGCACTTATTGACGCCGTCAACACCATGACTAAAAATAAACTAAGGCAATAATGCGAGCGCGGAGCAAATAGCGGCATGGGCAGTCCAGAGATTTAAGCTTGAGCATTATACGGAATTGAGGCGGGTTGAGTAGCTTTGCCATGATACATCGTTTTAGCATCCGCAGTTCTGTGTGTTTATGTGAACAGCAGCGTGACACATCCCAACGACTCATCCAGCAAGTTCGGACACTATATTTCGACGCTTTCGGTAAAGGGCGATTAAGCTACCAACTATATATGAAAGCACCGCCGCCCCTAATCCGGTAAAAATAGCCTCAGCGGCTTCAGGACCAAGCATCCCTGGATGAATAAAATAATCCACAACAACCGTGATCATACCTAATATAGCTGAAATCACTAGACGATTTTGTGTCTTGGCAAGCAGCAAAGCCAATGTAGCTAGAACTCCAGCAACAACCCCGGTTTGTGATGCGATGATCCAGTGACCTGCCCCAAGAATCAGCAAATTCCCCTGCACCATAGTAAATAGGCACGCGGCTGTAGACTCACCGATACTTTCAAATAAAGAGCCTACTGCCTTCTTCTGAATCATTACTGATTACCTTTTCCTCTATCAACTTTCATAACACTTCACCTGCCCAGTTGGGCCTCACGGCGCTGCTCCCAGTTACGGCTTCTAAGCACTATGAACAGGACCTGCGATCTAGCGAAAGCCTTTCAGCCAGCCTTTAATACGATAGAAATAGTAACCGCCCCTTAGCCAGCGAGCCAAGGCGATACCAATTCTTCGCTTTTCTGCCATAACTGATCAGCCGCCGCATCGGTGGCGAAATCAGCGATCTTAGGGGTCTGTCGATCGAAGAAATACTTACCGTTCGCCTTTTGCACTGTTTCATCGTTGGAGCTTGCAAGCCAAATAAAAGTATCCGTGCCTTTTTCAATATTACACATAAAGGGGTACATCACGACTCCAATCACTTTGGCGAGCGTTCCACCTTTACCCCAAATCGCCGTTCTCACAGCTCCAGGATGAAAAGAACTAACAATCACCTTATCCGCTCGGTGCCTCAGGTCTAACGAGCGAGCCGTTAATAGATTCATCAATTTCGAACGGCCATAGGCTTTGATAGAGCCATAGGCTTTCTCTAGGTTGAGGTCATCAAAGTCTATTGGGCTGTTCTTATGCCCCAGCGAACTTGTAAAAACCACCCTTGCGGATGCACCTTTTGCAGCTTCAAGAATTGCAGGCATTAACAATTTAGTGAGCAAGAAACCGCTCAAATGATTGACGACCAACGTAGTTTCAAAGCCTTCGCTCGTGACTACTCGCTCGCCGTTGGAGCCGCCGGCGTTATTGCAAAGCACATCGATAGTTGAATAGACTGCCAGCAACTCTTTGGCGACTCTGGCCACGCTCTCAAGTGAGCTAAAATCCGCGATAAAAAGCCTGATTGACTCGCTGCCGGATAAGGCCTTTATGCTTTCCAGCGCAGATTTTCCTTTTTCTTCGCTTCGACAAACCATGGCAAGCGTTGCACCTGCTCTGGCAAAATACTTAGAGGCCTCAAACCCAATGCCACTATTGGCACCGGTGATGACTATCACTTTAGCACTGAGGTCTATGTCCAATTCTTTATCCACCATTTTTATCCACCAACTGTAATTGCCCTGATTTAGGTTTGTATCACTAGCAAGGGTTATAAACCAAACTAAGTAAGCACCTCTTCAAGGCGCCAGATCAGTAAAAGGCAAACGCACGATGCTAAGACGGTCAATAAATAGTCACAACTTTCCATCAGATAAAAGGTTAAGTAAAATATTAAATAGATTCTTTATACTATTGTTATTAAATAGATTAAATTTAAAATTAATCGAGCCAGAGCTGCAGCTTAAGCGGTTAATTACACACGCGAACCACAGCCGGCGACACGCAAATCACTTAAACTTCAGCCTATTATGATAGCCTTCAGTACAATATTTATCACCTCAGATACCAACTCCCCCATAGCGTCACGCCTAATAAACACCGCCACCACAGACAAAGGAGCTGGCAAACAGATCAAAACAAACGATAAACTCAAACGAGCTGAACCCTGTTAGCGTCGCTAAGCTGTGGCCGTCACGAAGAGAAGCCTGCGAAATAACGAGTTCAAAGTGAAAAGGGTGATTGGGCGATATTTTCTTGTACAATACGAGTTCAATTGATTACTTAAAATACAGCGCTTTTGGACAGGCTTCACATCCTATTTGCGATATAAGGAAAGCTATGAATAAACAAGCCACCTTCACCCGCTTTGATGAGTGTACAAAAGAAGATATCGATGCCGTAATCGAAAGCTACAACGCGTTTGCTAAAGGCCTGCCGGCTCGCGTACTAGATCATTTGCGTCTGCTGGACGGAGACTTCGGCGGTTTCAACGTTGACCGCTTACAACACTGCCTCCAGACCGCCACGCGGGCCCACCGCGATGGCAAAGATGAGGAATACGTGGTTTGCGCCCTGCTCCATGACATAGGAGACACTCTGGGCACATACAATCACGGTGCTGTTGCCGCTGCCATCCTCAAACCTTTTGTGAGCAAGGCCAATCATTGGATGCTTGAGCAGCATCCAGTTTTTCAAGGCTTTTACTACTTTGAGCACATCGGTGAAGACAGAAATGCGCGGGACAAACTTAAAAGCAGCCCCCACTATGATCATGCACTAGAGTTCATCGAAAAATATGATATGCCCTCATTCGACCATAGTTATCAGGCAATGACATTGGCCGAATTTGAGCCTATGGTAAATAAAGTTTTAAGCAAATAAACCAACAACTTACAGTGAATAGTTAAACATGATTTTAATCATAGGCAGTGTCACAGTCAGAGAAGATTCGCAGATCGAAGCCCTTCGCCACAGCCAAGCCCATGTCAGCAGATCACGCACGGAACCAGGCTGCCTGAGCCACGAAGTCACGATAGATGCTGAAAACCCCAACCGCTTATTGTTTGTAGAGCGCTGGGACACCATGGAAGATTTGGAAAGACATTTTCAAGTTCAGGAGTCTAGTGATTTTATTGCCGCTATTGCACTGCTGGCAACCGTCGGCCCTGACATGCAGCTATACGAGTCGACAGAGATTAGAAAACATTAATAAACCGAAGTAACCTATTGAAATAAATAAGTATTCATTAACCTTTATTGCAGTCACGCACGCTACATGCAGTAGGCCAACCGAGCGGATGTCCGCGATGACGGGATAAACAGTTCAGAATTGGCCATGCGCCAAGGGGCTTTCCCGAATGCAGCCCGAAAAAACTGCACCATTGAGCGCTTACCTAAACCATCCTTGTAGAGGGTCTATAGCCAACACAATGCTCAGAAAACCCAGCTGCAGTCGCGCCAAATTCAATCACAGCAAAGGTATGGACAAGATGAATAACGAGAAATTAAGCCAGTTCCCCGTTCCAGAGATTAACGACCTGCCTGAAGACATCCGAGAACGAATTCTTGCAGTGCAGGAAAAGGCAGGCTTTGTTCCCAACATCTTCTTGGCCTTAGCCCACCGAGAGCACGAATTTCGGGCTTTCTTTGCTTATCACGATGCCTTGATGGAAAAAGACGAAGGTCTTTCCAAAGCTGAGCGAGAAATGATAGTGGTAGCCACATCAGGCCTAAATCAGTGCCTTTACTGCGTGGTCTCCCACGGTGCGATCCTGCGCATTCGTGCCAAGAACCCTCTACTTTCTGACCAACTGGCCACAAATTATCGTAAAGCAGACATTAGCCAGCGACAAAGGCATATGCTGGACTACGCGATAAAGGTCTCCAGAGACGCAGAACTAGTTGATGAAGAGGATCACCGGCACCTCATCAACCAAGGCTTCAGCGTTGATGAGATATGGGACATTGGCGCAATTGCTGCTTTATTTGCTCTCTCCAACCGAGTAGCCAATATGGCTGCGATTCGCCCGAATGATGAATTTCATGGAATGGGGAGAAATCTGTAGCTTTTCGAAAGCTTAAGTATTGACATTAATTTTTAACGGCAAACCACTGATTAAATGCTAATTATATTTTTAAAAAATCGTCCGCAAAAGTAATTCAAAATACGAATTAAACCCAACATATACCCCTGTTTTCGCTTCCACTCCATGGGGTCAAACTGTAGGCTAAGCCTATAAACTTGCCTAAGCCCTGAGCAGTATAAAAATATAGAATTGGTTCTAGATGGCTATCAAACACCCTAGTTTTTCGGCCAGCGCTTTTGTTGGCAATACCACCATCATTCAGCCCTGTCTCGGCAGCAGACTATTCGAAGATGACAACGGCAGCATTCTAATCGGACAGCCGCCTGAAGTTCTGAAAGGCTTACTCCTGCATGGTATTAGTAATTTCGACACGCTCGTTCTGCCCGATACCAAAGAAAAAGGCGGCTCACTAACTAACAGTCTTGAATTTCCGCTCTATTTCTTTTTATTTGTAGCCAAAGGCTTAAAATATGGACGAAAACTCAATATCGTCGGCGAAGCTGCTGACATAAGCCATGCGCTAAGACTTTTGCGAATAACACTGTTTGGCCCTACTCGGCTGGAGCTGGAAACATGGGGCACCGAGACTGAACTCAAGGAAGAATGGCTGGCAGCCAGTAAAGAACTCGCTCTGAAAGATAGCAACGGTGAAATCATCCCCGTTCAGGGCTTCTTTAACCTGCACCCTTTTATTAACGGGAGCGCCAAGGTTGGTGATCAAACGATCAGCCACATTGACTCTGACGTCTTTGACATAGGCTCTGGCAAAGCAGTCAGCCGCATTGACCTTAATGAAGACGCTCGTATTGAACCCCCCTATAAAGTAACGCCTGATTACATACCTGGCGGTCTCGTAAAACTTGGCATTGAAGTACTCGGCGGCGCTTCTGGCTTTACCCCAACTGAGGCCTGCACTGGTTTAGCGCTGTGCTACAACGGCGAGTACATGTTGATTGATGCGATACCCTTCTTGGATCAGCACCTTTTTGCCCGCGGCATTTCTAAAAATCAGGTTGCTTCTGTTTTTTTAACACATTTGCATGATGACCACTCCTCCCTGTTCCCGCTGATGATCATGCCTCACAAGGTTGACCTAATTACGACGCGTGAGATTTTTTACATGGCTATGGAAAAATTGGCCTGCGGGTTAGGCTGGACAGTCGATGCGGTTTCAGAGCATTTTGAGCTCGTTGAAGCCAGGCCTGGCGAACGCCTCAATTATTTTGGCCTCACAATTGAGCCTCACGTTACAGTCCATAGCATCCCAACTATTGGCGCCACCTTTTCTACCGTAAATAAAGGTACAGAAAGGGAGGTTTGCGTGGTTGGCGACAACCATTCTATGACCGCAGTTCGAGATATGGGCGATCGTGGACTTATTCGAAAAAGCACAATTCGAAATCTAGAACGCTTGTATAGTGATCGCTATGCCCTGTTAGTTGCCGATGGAGGTGCGGGTGCCATCCATGGAGACCCAGCCGATGCAATTCAATCTGCCTCAGATCGTGTGGTATTTGTGCACGTCGAAGAACTACCCAATGAATTTAACACGACATTCTCTTTAGCCACGTCGGGCAAGCGATACACGATATTGGAAGGCGACTCAGCCATCTATACTTCACAGATCAGTCACTATCTCACCGAATGGTTAGGTCAGCCCTTCCCCAACAGATGGATGCGCAGCTTATTAGCCGAAGAGGAAATAAGGCGCTACAACTGCGACGATGTAATTCTTGTCCAAAATGCTACCAGCCGCGGCTATGTGTACCTCATTTTAACCGGCTACTGCGAAGTGGTCCGCCATGACGGCAGCCAACTGCACAAAGAAGCAGAACTTCAAGCCGGTGACATTCTTGGCGAGATGGCAGTAATTACTGGCAAAGGAACTCGCAATGCCAGCGTGGTGGCACGCACCCCAGTAACCCTTTGTGTATTCTCAGAAGAAACATTTAAATCTTTCATTTTAGCTGAAGGATTTCAAGAAAAACTCTTAAGGCAATGGTCTCTGCGTCCGGCAATAGCCCTACAATCTCAATTCACCAAAATGACATCGACGGTGATAGAAAAGCTAAGCCAGATTGGGCAAGCCAGAATCCTAGAGCCGGGAGACAGTTTTGAACTAACTGACGCCCATTGGTGCCTGCTAAGCAAGGGATCTGCGAAGCTCAATGGTCATTCAATGTATGAAAATGAGGACTATGGCGCACGCCCATTCGACGAAGACATTCCCGGGCTGGTGAACTCCCCAGAAGGCTGCACCCTGTTAATGTTTGAACGTAACGCCTTGCAAAAGCTGCGTCTGCAAATCCCCCAGTTAAACTATTATCTACGCAAACTTCGCATCAAAAATTGGCGTCAGAGTTTTGAATGGAAACTAGGCACTGTCAACATACTGAACTAGCCTTTTACGCGGGAAATCCCTTCTAAGCCGTTCACGATTTAGCAGACCTGCAATACTGGTTCTAGCCTTATTCTCTATGCTAGTTTTTAACAACTTGGCTTTATATGGAACTGGTTTTACGCGAAAATGACATAACTGGGCACAACTTTAACCCCAAGCATCCCGAGAAGTTTAATCATGACCACAATATCTAATCAACAAATCCTAGCACTGAACGATGCCGAGGAATCTGAAAACCGTATTCACAGCGACGAGATCGCGGCAAAATATGGTTTCACCGGCGCACTTGTCAGCGGTGTAAATGTGTTTGGTTATCTCACCCAGCCTTTAGTTAAAGCGTTTGGCGCGGCATTTTTGAAACAAGGAATGATGGATGTCATTTTCTTAAAACCAGCTTATCAAGATGATTTACTCACCATCACCACCGAGGAATCCAGATCCGAAACAAGCAAGCGTAATTGTGTCACCAGCCTTAGCAATGAAAAGGGCAAACTTTTAGCAAAGCTGGAGTCATGGTTGCCAGCTGAGCTCCCCCCGGTAAATAAGCTTGCTAGCATGAAATGCGAACACAAAACCATTGATAGACCGGAAATCGAGTGGGATCTAATCCTTTTACAGAAACCTGCCCCAGCCTTCACTTGGCGGCCTAGCTATGAGGAAAACCAAGAGCATATTACAGCTCAACGGGATATGGCATCCTGCTACACTGGCAGCGCGGGCCACATTCACCCTTACTTCCTGCTAGATGCCTGCAATCAAGCGCTGATGCGATTATTTCTCCTGCCCGCATGGATCCATACTGGCAGCAAAATCACGCTGCGGGCGCCGCTGTTAGTTGGCCAATCTATTGAAATGAAGACGGTGCCAATCGATAAGTGGGAGCGCAAGAGTCATCAATTCATAAAACTCTATATCGCTATGCTGGTTGAGGGAGATGTAGTCGCTGAAATTGAGCATACCGCTATATTTAAAATTGCCAGCTGAGCCTTCTCTCTAGATCTGCTCATTACGCTCTTTTTTCTTAGGCCTTTTCTTAGGCCTTTTCTTAGGCCTTTTCTTAGACCTTTTCTTAGACCTTTTCTTAGACCTTTTCTTGGGCCTTTTCTTGGGCCTTTTCTTAGGTTTTTTTAGAAATTTTCTGCTAGGCAGCTTTCCTCATGTCGTCAGCATAGGTCATTCTTCTTGGAACGTAGGTGTTCGAAAAATCACGCCAAGATACCGCCTCGATAGTTACACTAGGCACCGGTTCAGGTCACCTAGTGACTATCACAATGAACAGTTCAACTGTCGATCCGGACCGACCGCACAACCCTAGCCCCGACAATCACTACGCCCTTACTTGCCGCCAAATTTCACAACAGATTTTCGCTCCTCACTGATAAATGGTAACCTCAGGTTATCCGAGTATTCCTATAAAAAACAATGAAGCTCTATGAAACACCATTTCCTGCTTTAGTTAATCCTGGACCCCAAGTTATGTTTCTAAGACAGTTTACAAAGCTAACCAAAATAATATGCCTATTCAGTCTAGTAAGCTCTTTTGTTTCACAGTCTCTCGCACAAAAATCAGCAGATGAATTGGCCGAAAAAGTACTGCCACTTAGAGAGCGTGCGGAAGTCACCAACAGCATTATAAGAAAACGACTTGATGAAGTTGTACCGCTAGTCATGCGCCGAGCTGGAGTCGATGCATGGGTGATCATAGCTAGAGAATATAATGAAGACCCCGTTCTCAAGACTATGCTGCCCGCAACTTGGCTTAATGCACGAAGAAGAACGGTTTTGCTATTTATAGATCACGGTGAAAGTCGGGGCGTAGAACGCATGGCAGTTGCCAGATATGCCGTCGGTGATTTGTTTCCTGGTGTTTGGACTCCCGAGCAACAGCCTGATCAATACGCCCGAATCGCACAAATCCTTGGCGAATTTAATCCACAAAAAATAGCCCTTAATTACTCAGACACTTATGCCTTGGCTGACGGACTAACATTTTCAGAACAGCGCGATTTTAGCAGCGCCCTATCCCCGCAGCTCAGAGACCGTATTGTGTCTGCCGAAGAAGTCGCGGTAGGCTGGCTCGAGACTCGAATTCCAGAGGAAATTGAAGTCTACAAAGACGTAATGGATATAGCTTACGGTATTATCAAAGAAGGGTTTTCAGGCAGTGTCGTCACCGCCGGCGAAACAAGCACTACTGATTTGCAATGGTGGTTTCGGCAACGCGTGTCCGATCTTGGCTTAGACACTTGGTTTCACACCAGCATTGAAATAGAGAGGTCCGATCGCTCACTTGCCAGTATTGCCGCTAACAACCTTGATCCCGATATTATCTATAAAGGCGATCATGTCCATATCGACTTCGGCATCTCCTACCTTAATTTGCAGACAGATACACAGCAAAATGCTTATGTATTGAATGACGGCGAGAACGATGTTCCTGCATCACTAAAAACAGCGCTAAAAGCCGGCAATGAACTTCAAGACATCCTGACGGATAACTTTAAAGTTGGCCGAACGGGGAACGAAATTCTCAGAAGAACTCGCGAAGAATCTCTAACGCGAGGGATCGGACCAATTATTTATACGCACCCAATTGGGTTACATGGCCACGCTGCTGGCACCACTATCGGCATGTGGGATAACCAGGAAGGAGTGCCTGGCACGGGTGATTACCCAATGAAAGCTAACACAGCTTATTCAATAGAGTTGACCGCTATGGTGGACATACCTGAGTGGAGTGCACAGCCCATGCGAATGAAATTGGA
The DNA here is from genome assembly GCA_047627195.1 of Pseudohongiellaceae bacterium. Taxonomy (GTDB): domain Bacteria; phylum Pseudomonadota; class Gammaproteobacteria; order Pseudomonadales; family Pseudohongiellaceae; genus UBA9145. Next base: position 12,121 of record JBLHTH010000002.1, read on the forward strand.
AGAAGATGGATTTTATGATGGCGAGATTTTCGAGTATATTCAACCACGCCAAACCGAATATCACATAATTCGATCACGATAGAATTTCTGATTCAGTCAAAGGAGATTGCCATGCCACTTGATATCACCTTCACGCTTAGCGATAGAGATTTAGATCGATTCAAAACTATAGTTCAAAAAGCAAGAACTGAGACCATAAGCAACCAAAGCCAGATGGATGTAGAGCGAGCCGCCTATAAGCTTGTTGATGTCGCAATGAACTCAGACCTTCCGGACTTCATTGCTGATGGGCTACTGCAACTAAAGGTGCTCTTGGATATGCTTAAGGATGACGAATGGGGTGTCAGTGAAGACGAGCGTAAAAGCATCATGAGCGCAATGACCTACTTTAGCGACCCTATAGACTTAATCCCCGACCACATTCCGGGCATAGGCTTTCTTGATGATGCTATTTTTGTAGAAATCATCACCCGAGAACTCAGCATCGAACTAAAAGCCTACAACGAATTTTGTGAATATCGGCTAGTTGAGGAAGAAAAATTATCGGTGGCCGGATTAGACCCTGACAAAAATCGCGATGAATGGGTCCGCGCGAAAAGAGATGAATTACAGGGGAAAATAAAAACTGCCCGGGGCGAATCAGACGATGACGGATTTATTTTCCAGCTCTTGTAAGCTTGAATTTTTCTGAAGGTGATGGCGTACCTCGGCCTTATTATTTTTTGCTTATGATTACTTATTTATCGAGCGCTATTAAAGCGCTCTCACTTTTTTATTCTTAGTTCTACCCCCTGCTACATTTCAAATCAATTCACAGCTAGAGTCGCAATCTATTAGTCTCGACTATTGTTCTCGACTGTTGTTCTCGGCGACTAATCTCAGCTATTATTGTCAACTATTATTGTCAACTACACACCCACTTGTACCGCCAATCACGCACACCAATCTACAGAGCTTAGTCTCAGATATGCATTGACATAAACTTAAGTTGCGCAGCCTCAAATTCGAAACCTGACAAAGCTACCCTCCTCCCGCCCCCCGAATTTAGCGAGAGATAGGCTGGGCTAACTGTGGCGATAAAGTTGACGAGAAAACCCTTAACTGCGTTCTTAGTTTTATCCGGTATTCTTGTAGCAAAAATTAATGCCCAAGCTGAGTGCTTTTTACTGCCCAGAGCTAGGTTCAATTAAATACCCTGAAACTGAACTCGCTCTCAATATTATTGTCTATGCCGGAAGTTCATAGCGAAGACACCGTCAAATTAGGGTCTTCGAGTGAGGCTAAAGCGGGCTTACTAAAAACCTACACCTGCTAATTTTATAGTAGGCGCATTCTTTGGTATGTGGCTCGGTGGCGGCCCACGCCACAGCCTATAACCTTTAGACCAGCGAGGCGCTGCCAGTTCAGCTAGATTAGACTTTGACCCTTGCCCTTGCCCTTGTCGAAGGTCAATGGAAGTTTTAAGCCAGGCCTGAATTATCTAGCTATATCATCCCTGCTCACCACCTTCGCTTTGCCGTGCATCCCTCCCTCTTTGGCTAGTGGCTTTAGACGCTTGTCTGTTCCGTCAACTATTGGCACAAATAAGGTTTTTACTCCTCTCTATTTACCCTTTAGACTGTTAGTCTTGCGCTCATAAAAACAATGAAAGGCCACCGCCAGAGGTATAACGTTGGGACAATCCAGCCATAGCGATAACAAGCTTTCTAAGTCAAAGGCGCTAGCATTGGCAGTAGTTAGCGATACTGCTGCCCTTGCCGCAGAAGCCTCTTTACTTCGTGATGAGCATCATCTCAATATTGTCAGCTACTCCCGTAAAGTGTTCATTCCCTTGACCCACCTTTGTCGTGATGTTTGCCACTATTGCACATTCGCAAAAACCCCTAAACATATAGGTCAGGCATTTCTGAGCATGGAGCAAGTTCTAGATTTGTGTCATGAAGGGGCTAAGATGGGCTGCCAAGAAGCTCTCTTTACTTTGGGCGAAAAACCAGAACTTCGATACAAGGCTGCACGTGAGGCACTGCTAGAACTGGGATATGAAACTACAATTGATTACGTCCATGCTGTTGCCAAAAGGGTTTTAGCGGAAACCGGCTTACTCCCGCATATCAATGCGGGCAATATGACAGCACAGGAACTGCGAAAAATGCGCGACGTCAGCGCATCGATGGGCATAATGCTAGAGTCAACCTCCACTCGCCTAACTGAGAAAGGCATGCCTCATTATGGCTCGCCAGATAAAGACCCCGCTGTCAGGCTCGAAACGCTGCGCTTAGCAGGCGAAGAAAAAATACCTTTTACTACCGGCATACTCATAGGTATAGGTGAGACACGACGCGAGCGAATCGAATCGTTTTTGGCGATAAGAGACCTACATGATGAATACGGCCATATTCAAGAAATAATCGTTCAAAATTTTCGCGCCAAACCAGACACAAAAATGGCTTTAGCACCAGAGCCAGACTTAGAAGACTTGCTTTGGACTATAGCTGTCGCGAGATTGATATTTGGCGCAAAAATGAATATTCAAGCACCGCCCAATTTGAGTCCTGGCGTGCTGCCAAAATTAATTGCTGCGGGAATCAATGACTGGGGCGGCGTTTCACCGTTAACCCCCGACCATGTTAACCCCGAAGCGCCGTGGCCACACTTAGATCAGCTTGCCAATGAAACCGCTGCGGCCGACAAATTTTTAGAACAACGCTTAACGATATACCCCGCTTATTTGAAACAAGCTGAAACCTGGGTTTCTGATGCGGTTCGACCTAAAGTATTGTGCCAAGCTGATGGGGACGGTTTTGCCAAGCGCGACAATTGGCAAACAGGCGAATCCAGCACCACGCCAGCCATAGAAGCAGTGCTATTAGCTAAACCGGTTTCTGAATCTTCAATAAGTAAAGACGTAATCGAAATCGTTAAAAAGTGTTTAGCAAAAGACGATTTATCTACATCAGAAGTGGCACGCCTGTTTGAGTCTCGCGGCCCTGATTTCAGCTACATCGCCCAGCAGGCCGACTCACTTCGACGCAAGCTGTGCGGAAACACTGTTAGTTACGTTGTTAATCGAAATATTAATTATACCAATGTCTGTTACTTTAAATGCCAGTTTTGTGCTTTTTCAAAGGGCAAAGCCAGCGAGAATTTGCGTGGCAAACCTTACGACATAAGCGCTGAAGAAATAGCAAGACGATGTGATGAAGCCTGGAATCGCGGCGCCAGCGAAGTTTGCCTGCAGGGCGGCATCCATCCCGATTATACCGGCCAAACTTACCTCGATATTTTAGCAACAGTACGTGAAGCAACCCCTGAAATGCATATCCATGCGTTCTCCCCTCTCGAGGTTTGGCAGGGTGCTAAAACCTTAGAAATCAGCCTTGAGGAGTTTTTGATTAAGCTTAAAGCCGCCGGCCTTAACACCCTGCCTGGAACCGCGGCTGAAATCCTTCATGACGATATACGTGCAAAAATTTGCCCAGATAAGCTTAACTCCAGACAATGGCTGCAAGTTATGGAGACCGCTCATCGGGTAGGATTCAAAACTACTGCCACGATTATGTATGGACACGTTGAGACTAGCGAGCATCTTGCTGCCCACCTGTTAAAGTTACGATGCTTACAACAAAGGACGGGGGGCTTTACTGAATTTGTGCCCCTTCCCTATGTGCCGATGGAAGCACCTATGTTTCTCAAAGGTAAATCTCGCAAAGGACCAAGCTTTAGAGAAGCCGTATTGATGCACGCTGTCTCGCGGCTGGTTTTTAATGACTTAATTCCCAATATTCAAACTTCTTGGGTAAAAATGGGGCATGACGGTGTGCAAGCCTGTTTAAATTCCGGTGCCAACGACCTTGGCGGCACCCTAATGAATGAAAGTATCACCAGGGCCGCGGGCGCTGATCATGGTCAAGAATGGTCCCCAATGATGTTGGAACAACTTATCAGCAAGCTAGGCCGCACTGCGCGAATGCGAAATACACTTTATGGAGAAGTCGATAACGGCCGAATTGAAGCTGCCAACAATGCACAGGCGCTTACTGAATTAAGTAATACTGCCGCTCAAAAATTGCAACGTAGCAAAAAACTGAATATTCTTGCCCAGCAAATTTAATCAACATAGCGATTGGCCTATATCAAAAGGTTGAGCCGCGGATTTCACGATTGAGTTAGTGCTATCAAGATGAGATTTTTGCTATGTCTTGTTACAACTACTCAGAGCTTGCAGGTAACAATTTGACCATTTAGAGCCCTACTATATTTTCTAGTGAAGAAATCCAAAACCGTCACCGCACCGTATTCGGTCCGGTGAAAAATCATTTTTAATAGGACGCAAAACAATTTATGAAGATTGCAATAACCGGTGCCAATAGCAGTGTTGGGAAAAACTTATTGGCCCAACTAGCCACACTCCCAGATTTAGAAATTATTGCAGGAGTGAGATCCAAGTCCGCGATTGATTCATTACCAAAAGCCGCGTCTATTACCCCTGCCGTTATTTCCTATGATGACATCGACGGCCTAGCGTCAGTGCTCAGCGGCGCCGATTGTGTAATCCATTTAGCCGGAATATTAATAGAGACAAAGCATTCTAACTATGCCAGCGCCAACGTCGCCGCCACCGAAATCGTGGTTGAGGCGGCAAAACGCAGCAAGGCTAAACACTTAATATTTATAAGTGTTGTTGGAGCTTCACCTGACTCAAATAATGCCTATTTTCGCTCAAAAGGCACTGCAGAAAAATTTGTCAGTGAATCGAGCATCCCTTCAAGCATTATCCGAACCCCTATTTTGTTAGGCCACGGGTCTGCCGGCACCAACTCTTTAAAGTACGCGGCATCCAAAGGGAAAACCAAAGTCTTGGGTGGCGGCCACTACACAATGCGTCCGCTAGATGTTGATGATCTCAATAATGCTCTGGCCACTTTAGCCACAAAGCCTGCAAGCGGCACTATTACTTATGAATTGGTAGGCCCTGAAGCCATTGCCTACCGCGACCTCATCAAATTAGCAGCTGAGATTCAGAATAAAACAGTAGAAATTGGAAGCGCACCTATCTGGCTTGCTAAAATTGGCTCTGCCATCAATAGCATGATCAAAGGTGGGGGGATGACCCCAACAGTTATCGATGTGATTACTATGAATGAAACAGTAGCGGTCAACGCCGATACCGCCATTGGTATTGAACTTACCCCACTACGAGACACGTTAAACAAGATACTAACTGAGAAATAAAAAATGACTGAACAAACAGAAACAGTAGAATCTGAACAGAAACCGGTTAAGAAAAAAGCTAGCCCCATCGGGCGGATTATCTTTCTGGTCCTTACCGCAGCTTGCTTTGGCTACCTCTATTTTAGACTGAACGGCGCAGCCGCAAGAGAAGGTATGAGCTTGGTCGAATACATGACCCAAGTATTCTCTACCGTTGATTGGGTACCTTGGCTAGGATTAATGATTTGTTATTCGCTGTTCTATTTCTTCATAGACACCCTTGTTGTTACCAAAGCCATGAACTGGTTTATCTCAGACATTAAATACAAAGATATTTTACCGGTTCGCGCGAGCGCCTACATTATCTCTATATTCAATGAGCAAGTTGGCAAAGGTGCTATGGCGTTCTATTTAAATAAGCGCCACCAAATTCCAGGGTGGGAAGTTGGCTCGGTTATGCTGTTTATAATGTTCTGCGAGGTCTTTTATTTACTCGTTTGGGCAAGCATTGGATTTGCCGTCGGTGGCGACAGCTTACCTGAGGTGTTCTCGATAATGCCTTACATCGGCGCGGGCGCAGCAGTGTTCTTGATAATTTGGATTCTATACTTTCAGGGAACCATACTGCCAAACAACACATTCAGAGAGAAACGAGTTTTGCATGCCTTTAATAAAGCTAGGCCTTGGCATTACATGGCTTTTTTCTTACTCAGGTCCCCTGCCTTACTCGCGGCGATTATCGTATATACAATAGCGTTAAACTTATTTGGAGTGGAAGCTTCCTTCCTCACCTTGCTGCCATTCCTGCCAGTGATCTTTTTTGCCGCAGCGGTTCCCACCCCAATGCGCGCTGCAGCAATCACGTTCTGGGTGATTTTATTCCCTGATAATGAAGGTCAAATGGCGGCATTTGGATTTGTTCAGCACAACTTTTTTATTCTATTCAATGCGGCAATAGGCTTGATATTCTGGCGTAAAGCCCAGAAAGATCTTTTTAGCGATTAATGGCTAACCTGCTCACAAGCTTGCGTTTGCTGCTAATAGCGCCGGTTGTTTATGGGCTAGCCAATCCTGGTTCAATGCCAGCATATTGGTTAGCCCTATTGTTTTTATTAGCGATTGCCAGTGACTTTTTTGATGGAAAAGTCGCCCGAGCCACTAACACTGCCTCTGCGCGCGGCATGCTTTTTGACCACGCAACAGACTTTCTTTTCGTAACGGCAACTATGGCAGCATTGGCATTCACTGATGTACTGAGCCCGATACTGCCTGTTTTGGTAACCATAGCGTTTAGCCAATACGTGCTAGATTCTTATTTCTGGTTTAAACAAAAACAGTTAAGAATGAGCTTTTTGGGTCGCTGGAATGGCGTGTTCTATTTCGGCCCAGCCCTGTTTTTTATAGCCTCCCAATTACCAATAGCGGCCTTTTTGCAGACCTTGTTTGGTCTTGCCGCTGTCGGGCTTGGGTATGGACTAATCCTGTCCACTTTACTTTCAATCGCCGACAGAACTATCGCACCTCTGCGTGCCAATGCATAACTCACCTTTAAACTGTTACGCTAAACCGGACCCAAGAAATTCACTAAACTAAACTAAACTAAACTAAACTAAACTGCCGTTTACCGGCCTCTGATCGGCTGAGGTGACTTACCGATAAACAAGAACGCACTGCCACGCCAAACAAATTCGAAACATCAGCTAAGTTTTTGCATTGCATCAACTAGCATCGAAATTTCGACCTCAGAGGTAAACACCTGAGGCGTAATTCGAACACAGCTGCCACTTGCCAAACCAACACGTATAACCGTGAATATGCCAAACTCATTTTCTAGGCGCTGCTGCAGTTCTCGCGCATCTGCTACCGTATTCTTTCCTGGTAATCGAAAAGAACCCATTCCAGTCCAAGACTCTTCATCTAGGCCGCCTAATAACTCGATGTGCCCCATAGTCTCAGCTTCATCCGTCCAAATTTGACGCAAATGTCGCAGCCGAGCCTCTTTATTAGCAGCCCCGATAGCTTCATGGAAGGCAATTGCATCTGGGATGGTAATAATTGAGGCAAAATTCGAAGTTGCCATATGGACTCGAGTAGATGCACGGGAGTTTTCTGGATCGCTTTCTCCTGGATAAGGCGCGATTTTAGATAAGGACCCTCTCTTCATATAAAGAGCGCCGACACCGATTGGCGAGCCGATCCATTTGTGCAAGTTAAATCCCGCCCAGTCGACGTTAAGGTCAGATATCTTATAATCTAGCAATCCCCACGACTGAGCACTGTCACAAATCACATCGATGCCTCGTGATTTTGCCTCTGTGGCAATCTCTGCTACCGGCACAACTAACCCATGCTGATTACTAACGTGCGTGATCAGCATTAACTTAAGATTAGGATTCGCGTCAAAGGCGGCAACATAGCGACCTAAAATTTCGGCCTGAGTGGCCCTTTGCGGCAGCTCTACTTCAACTGTGTTTACGCCATATGCATCTTTTAACCACAACATGGTTTCTTTAAAACTGGGGTAGTCCAAATCCGCGTACAGCACAGCATCATCAGAGTTTAAGCCTTTGTACTGCCGAATCAGATTATGAATGGCCTCGGTTGCATTACGAGTGATGACGATTTCATCATCAAACACTCCTAAAGCCTGTGCCACCCTATGAACGCTGAGTCTTTGATCGTCAGCATAGCCCTTGCGAGCATAAAAAGAATTCTGTGCATTCACCATGCGCGTAGCATCGATAAACGCGTTCTGAACTGGGTGGGCCATTTTACCCCAATAGCCATGTTCTAAATTTACAATGCCTTGCGTGCGATCGTAGTAACTAGCAATCTCTTTCCAAAAATCCTCATCACGGGCCAATACCTGTGCACTTGTGGATTGAGGTGGTATCGGTAAATTTCGCATTCCTGCCTTTTTTGACTCGACTGACTGAGCCGACACTAAACTAGGCAAACCCAATGCTGCCCCAGCCACCATTGCACCAAGGACGTTTCTACGACTTACACTTGCTGGCTTATCGACCATACTCTACTCCAAGATTTCACTGTGATTGTTCGCACCACCTTCAACATCGCGCTAACGCCAAAGACCCTTTCATTATTAACCAACTGAGAAAAATTGAGAAGCGGCGAATCCGTTTTAATGCTGTGTTAAATTGCTACAAACAGGTACTCATGAAACATGCAGATACAAAATTTAAACAATGCGTAATGAATCTGTCACTCATCCTAAGTACTATAGGACGGACTAGGTTTGAGAGTTAAGCTATTTTATAATGGATATAGGTGGTCCCATGAGTTGGTCAGATTTTTTGTTTAACACAGGAGCAAACTCCCTTTGGCTCAAGCAGTTTTCGCCACAAACACTAATTAAAGCTGTCGCCATCTTTATTATTTTTAACTCTGCAGTGACCTTATCAGCGAAAACGTCGGCTCAGGCTCCCTGCGTAGCTCACGGCGATACCGAGCTGGAATGCAGCTCTAGTTTGAATTCACTGGCTATGAATTTTATCCAAACAATAGGCTCACACAATAGCTACAAGCTAGCTATACCACCTCTAGAGTTAGAGCTCATTAGCGCCTACAGAGAACAGTCTGCGATCGCGCTCGATTATTCCCACCTAACACTAACGCAGCAGCTCGAAATGGGAATGCGCCAAATAGAGCTCGATATTGTTTATGACCCCAAGGGCGGGCGTTATGCTAACCCGCTTCTACCAAGACAAACAGCCCAGCTCAGCGGCGCTCAGCGCTATGACAATAGCAATATGGAGCAGCCTGGATTCAAAGTACTCCACGCACAAGATATTGACGTTCGATCAAACTGTGACACTTGGATTATTTGTCTCACTGAAATAAAGAATTGGTCGGACAAAAATCCTCAGCACGTGCCGATTCTTATTATGTTTAACGCAAAAACAGGTGGCTCTGCCTACCCCGGGGTTACCGAAGCACTACCTTTTGATAGTCAGGCTTTTGATGACTTAGATCAAGAAGTGCTAAGCGTCTTCGATGAAACACAGTTAATTACTCCCGATGATGTTAGAGGCAACTTCCATACACTTAAAGACGCGGTGATAAACAAAGGCTGGCCGAGCTTAGCCGCGTCTAAAGGCAAAGTCTTTTTTGCATTGGATGAAGGCCCAGAAAAGGTGCAAATCTACAGCCGCGGCAATGCTTCTTTGCAAGGACTGCCTATCTTCGTCAATTCGGTCGACGAGAACGCGGACCATGCAGCCTATTTCACGATGAACAGCCCCATTCAAGATCAAGAACGCATTCAATCAGCAGTCAAATCTGGGTTTATTGTCCGAACCAGAGCTGATGCCAACACCATGGAAGCGAGGAATAATGACAGCTCGCGCCGTGAAGCCGCCTTCTCATCTGGCGCCCAGTACATCTCGACTGACTACTACCAGCCCCGGCTAGAATTTAGTGAATACTCAGTTACACTGCCCGAAAAACGTGCGGCAATTTGTAATCCGATTCTCCTTAACTTAAATTGCACCGCCCGCTAGCGCACCCCAACAGTCGCCACCGCTATCTTTTCAGTAATGATTTATTGCTGTTTTGAGATATAGTACTATCTTTGGCTAGATCATCAATTCGCGATCTAGGCTTATTTTAAGCAACGTAACTTAAGTAGGCTAATCGAAAGGTTGCGTAACCGAGCAGATAAAAAATATCGACAGTGACTTTCTAAAAAAATTCGATAGCAATAAAGTTGCCTTCGCAATAGTCCGAACAAGCTATCTTGAGGAGCTCAAATGCCAATAGACGTGGTCATTACTCTCAGCGATGAAGATCTAGAAAAATTCCAAAACAGTATCGATAAAGGCAGGTTAGTTGTCGAAGACGACGATGCTTCTCGAATGATGGAAGATGCTGCTTCAAAAATGATCGATGAAACACAACATCTTGATCTCCCTAGTTTTGTATCTGAACGGCTACTTAAGCTCAGAATACTTCTCAATATGGTACGTGATGACGAGTGGCAACTCTCTGCAGAGGAAAAGAAAAGCATTCGTGCTGCACTGTATTATTTTGTCGATCCCGAAGATGTTATCCCCGACCATATACCCGTTATAGGTTTCCTGGACGACGCTATGTATGCTGAAATCGTATTTAAAGAGCTAAAATCCGAAATCAAAATGTACCAAGAATTCTGCCAATTTCGTATAGCCGAAGAAAATCGCCGGAGGGGAAAAGGCTTAGAACTCCACGTAGCTCGAGAGGACTGGATCGCCGACAAACGCGAAGTTTTGCATGCTAGGATGAGGGAAAGGCGACTACTAAAAACCGGTGGTCGCGGCCTGCGCATGCGTTTATTTTAATTAGCTCGAAACTCATTTTTTTACTTTTCGGAGTTGTTGTATGCGCGTTGTAGCCCTCACTTTATTGTTCTGTATTCCATTCCTTAACGGCGCTGCCAACGCTCAACAAAATTTAGTGCCCATTGACCCGGCATTAGACAGCAGGTTCAAAACCTTAACGGCCAGACCTAAAGTTCAGGCAGCGCTTAGCTATATCGAGGATAACGAGCCCGCTTACATTAGCGAGCAAATCAGACTTACTGAAATCCCTGCTCCACCTTTTAAAGAGGAGAAACGAGCGGCATATTTTCTCGAACAAATGAAGATCCGTGGGCTAGAGGATGCCTACATAGATAGTGAAGGCAATGCGGTAGGCATTCGGCCTGGCAGCGGCGGCGGGCCAACTTTTCTGATCTCAGCGCACTTAGACACTGTTTTTCCAGAAGGCGTCGACACAACAGTAGAGCTTCGTGGTGGCCGCTATTACGCTCCCGGCATTGGCGATGACACCAGAGGTCTAGCAACCCTGCTGTCGGTAATCGATGCGCTTAACAACAGCAATATCGAAACTGTCGGCGATATAATCTTCGCCGGTAACGTTGGCGAAGAAGGACGCGGTGACCTTAGAGGAATTAAGGCTCTATTTCGTGACTTTCCAGAAATAGATGGTTTCGTATCGATCGACGGGGTGAGGCTTCGGCGGATAACAACAGGCGGCACCGGTAGCAGACGTTTTGAGTTCCACTTCAAAGGGCCTGGCGGACATTCTTTTGGTGCCTTCGGTCTAGCTAGCGCTATCCATGCTATGGGCCGAGCCATAGCAAAAATTGGCGACATTGAAACGCCACAATTTCCAAAAACGACCTATACCGTAGGCACAGTCGAAGGTGGCACATCAGTTAATTCCATTGCCGCTGACGCCATATTCGCTCTTGATATGCGCTCCAACGACAAAATCGAGCTTGCCAAACTCGAGCAGCAAATAAAGGCTGCCGCGTTAGACGCAGTAGCGGAAGAAAATGCTCGTTGGGATAATGGGGAGATCACAGTCGATTTTAATCTCATTGGAGATCGCCCCGTGGGTAAAACTCAAACATCGAGTCCAATCGTTCAGGCGGCTGCACTCGCCTTTGATGAAATCGGACTAGCACTTGACCAGCTCAGCATTTCCAGCACTGACTCAAACGTGCCAATGTCTTTGGGAATTCCAGCGATAACAGTTGCCGGCGGAGGCAATGGCGGCGGGGCTCATTCGCCAGACGAGTGGTTCACCCCTACTGACTCACACGAGGGACCGCAAACCGCGTTCCTTATAATGCTAGCGCTTGTGGGTATCATGGATGTCACCGAACCCATGCTGACCGAGCAAAATTAGCTCCGCCGACAAGAACCTAAAACCAAACAAACAAAAACAGAAAAGAGAACAAACCAATAAACGGGGCGTCAGAGTGCGGAAACCAATAGCGTTTGGATAGCGGCTCCTATTGGCCCTTTGGTATCGAAAAGTGTTGCATGAGACATTCCTAGACCACTAGGTTGCCAGAACGAAGTCGCCTGCGATGCCAGCCACTGCGATTGTGGCGCCCTATGTATCGCTATCGTTAAATCTGGATTTACGAAACTTGCTTCACTAAGGTCTGTGTTGCGGCTAATGCCATTGCCACAGTCGGCAATAGGGCAAAGGCTCTGAAACGGGCTTGGTTGCTCTGTCTCTATAAGTCGATGAGTGCGCATCCAAATTGTGGTTGGTCCCGGCGCACCATCCTCACCCGGCGGGTAAGCCACCTCAACCGACTGCGCGAAGGTTGGCTTCCCGTGATTAACTGGCATGCTGGGAAAATAACCCGCAACGGCATCTTCAAACACCGGCTGCGCTATTACTGCGCTGGGTAATTCTTTAGTAATCTGTGTTTTAAGATGAATACTAGTGGCATTGATACACGCCTTACCTTCTCGATTACTGAGAACAACGGCACAGGTGGTCAACATTCTGCCCTGTTTAATGATTCTAGCAGCAATAGTGAATCCGGCTAGAGGTATAGGCCTCACCATATCAAGAGTTAACCTAACCAGTTGCTTGTCTTGCACCAGCAACTCTGCCGCTCTTGCAACTAATCCGGACGGCGGTCCAGCATGACAAGCATCTTCAGACCAAGGGCCCCTAGCACTGTCGTTACCGACAAATTCGTTGGCCTTTAATTCTCGAAAAAATGCAGCCATTTTTTTAAAGCATCCATAATAATTTTCACTGCCTTAGGACAGCATGACAAAAAGTTTCATAGCAAATCTATGCGCTGGCTTAAGCTAGAGGTGTGCCCTACTGCGTATCTTTTCTGCTCGATCGAAAACTTAGAGGGTATTGTTGATAGTACTTGTAAAACGAATCTAGGCTAAAATCGTTGAGGACTTTCTCACTGTAACCGCGGCGACGATTTCTAAATTCATCATAGTTTTTATATCTCAGCGTATGCAAACAGTGCTTACATACCGTAAACCCATGGGACACAAGATCCACTTCGCCTGTACTTTTAATTTTCACCAAGTCATAGTTTTCACTAATTCTAGTTGTGATTAGCCACATAGCTTCGGGATGCTGCTTGCGCTCCTCATCCAATTGACTGCAATTGGCAACGTGATAGGTCGGATACTCCTGATGATCATGAAACCAGGTCTCATTCGGGTGATATACTAAAACACGACTATTTTTTAGAGCTAAGGTTTTATCGGGAAGGGTTTTCAGTTGCACCAAGGTAAGTAATATTCCATTGCTCGACAATTTAGAGCGCTCTAACCCTGTTAAATGAATCGCCTGATCGAACAGTTCAAAATAGCCAAGGTCAGGTGTGCCCATTTTCTCTCTGAGAGAGTTGAAAGGGTTAAATTCTATAAAATCGATTATCTTCATTTGAATTTTCGCGAAGCATATTTCATCTCAATTTAACTCGCTTATAATGCTTGCAAGTCTTGTTTCCGCGTCCGTGACTACAACAAATTCAACGCGTCGAGAGCGTTGTGCATCTTCTTCTCCTGCAGCATCAAAAATAAGCTGGGACGATGACAATCCATTTGCAGTTAACTTTTCTCGAAGCCAATCTCTTTCATACTCGACATCTTCAAGGTCTAGAATTATCCCTAGTGCTGCACGTGTCCGCTCTTGCGAAAGTGCCATGTTGCGCATATAGGCATCATCGCTATCTGTCGCCTGCGCCCAAGAACTTGATGTATGACCTTCTATTCTTACCTCTAACACCTCTCCTCTATACTTAGCAGAAGCCAAAATTCCCAAATAGCGTGGAAAGAAATTACCTAAAATATCCACAAACTCTGCTCGCAGCTGCGAATCACCTTCTTCGAAAAGTAGCTCGGTATTGGTAAACCTTAACCGTAGGTCGTCGCTAAGCTGTGCTCCCCATAGAGGCAAATCTTCACCAAATTCTATTAACAAATCTTGATAAAGCTCCTCACGTAAATCTTCATATAGGAGAATGACTTGCTCAATTTCATCATTTTTACGCTCGACAATAACTAAGTAAAGCACTGCAATTAATAAGAACAACATCATCAATCCGCTCATCAAATCGCTAACTGCTATCCAATGTTCTTCCGAGTCATGTTCTAGTTCTTGGTCGCTTTCGAGCATTTAGGTTTCTCTACCCTGCGCGCATGGGTTGACTATGCTTTGGTTTGGTTTGTTTTAACTTGTTTTGTATTATTTTGCTGCTCGGCCAGCGCAATTACTTCGCGCAGCCTATCTGTTAAAGGCATATAGTCGTTAACGAATTTCTCAGAAAGCGCGGTGAGTTGATAGCCAAAAGTTTGTAAAGCTTGAGTCAATTCCTTTTCCATTGACTCATCAAGCAACAACATTTGTGCTTGAGTTTTATTGGTCATTGCCTCAACGTGTTCCGCGAGGCCGCCATGAGCCTGATTAACCGAACGCGCTAGACTTGTTGTAACCTCATCAACTGTTAAGGCAATATCTTTAGCAGCCTGTGTTAGGACTTCACTGAGAGATTCATTGTTTTTCTCAATACTGCTACTCAACTTCTCCGTAAGCTCGGACACATAGCTTCCCAACGCCGGCAATCCTTCCGATGCCTGACCTACTAGGCTTGACAAGCCTGATAGGTAGCCTTCAAGGTTGCTAGTCTGCTTTTCTAGCCCGCCAAGCAACTCCCCTAATGAACTTGCAATTGCATTGAATTCTTTAGAATGAGAGATCATCGCCGCATAAGATTCACTGGCATGATCAATTACTTTCAAACTCGATTCCTGAACTCTGAGCATGTCATCAAGCTGATTGGCGTACGTCTGTTGCCATTGTAATAATTTACCGAGGGATGCGTTGAACTCTTTAAAGTTTTCGCCATATTGCACCTCTATACGGCTATTAAACTCAGTCATCACCGTTGTTACTGCAGAGGTCAGAGCGTCGGTGTTCGCTGCAACCATTTTTTCTCTGTAGGACTGGTTGGAAAGCAACATTGCCGATGATTGTTCAGCACCCTCAAGCCTGAGCTGATTCAAATTCTCGTTTAATTGGCTTAATGAATTATTAAGATCGGCAACGGTCTCCTGTTTTGATGTCGGTAAGCGGGCATTGTGAATAGACTGAATAGCGAATCGAAGCCTTATACTAAGCGCCCCTAGTATGCCCGTAATAGATGACCAAACTGCAACCCCTAGACCATCTATCATGGTCGGTACACTAGACTCTATGTCTGCGCTATCAAATTGCATCAAGCCAAAAGCAATGCCTAGAAAGGTACCAAATATGCCAAAGCTGGTTAGGATCGAAGGCGCGTTCTTGACGGTCTGCAGCGAATAGCTGGGGCCATGGAAATAGCCGACCAAAATGAGCATAATAGTAACTAGCACCCATGTGACCATACTTAAATTTGCCAAACTATTTATGCCCAAACTATCCATGCCTAAACTACCTTAGAAATCGAATTCTATTTCTGCGCTATAACCACCAAAGTCGTCGCCTCAGAGCCTAGTGGCAACCTTTGCAGCGCCAGATATTAAGCCATTTTTTGCTGTTGCTCTTCTTATTCTTCTACTTATTTGCTTCTTCTTCTGCTCATGCTTGTTTCCGTTTTTGTTACCGATGCTGCTGATTTTTTGATATGAATGCTGGAACAAAAAAAGCCTCGCTAGACTATCACAGGATTCACAACAGTGAGATCAATCAGGCTCATCTAATGCGATGTTGACAGCCCACCATAGACCAAGCGAAACTCTTATCTGTGGCTTACTTATTAAATTCCCTTTTACTACCAAACTAGATTTGCTGATTTCGCTGATCTCAACAAACATACGCAACGAACAAGCTAACTGCGCTAAAAATCGCGTTCTCTTACGAGGATTTAGACCTGTATACACTAGCAAGAATTGAAGAAACCTGGATTAGCACACTGTTGAGAGAGTCAGGCTTTGCTTTCTTTACCTCGTTAAGCATCCACTCATTGGCAATGGCTTTAGTAGTCGGTATAAACGTCGCTGTCAGCTTGCGACTGTTAACCACTAGTTCAACGACAACCTATACGGGTTTAGACAAGTTGTATCCTCTGCATTGGCTCGGCGCTGGATTCATCTTTTTGTCGGGCCTAGCTCTTTTGTTGGCCTATCCGGCCAAAGCACTCACCAACCCTGTGTTTTATGTAAAAGTTGCGTCACTGGTGAGCGGACTAATAATCGCTTTCAAAATTCAAATTCGTTTACAGAAAACTAATTCCACCGTCAGCCACTCATCCACCAAAATCCTTGCCGCAGCGGCACTAATTCTCTGGATCATTACTATTTTCACCGGTCGGTTTTTAGCCTATACCAACAGCGTCCTGCTGGCAGCTAGATACTATTGAGCGACACACTTGTGATTGACTTTTTAAGTAGTTTTTCTCAATTTACGGGCATTTATGCCTTTATGAACTCAATGTGGGGCTGGCCAATAATTGAGTCTTTGCATTTTGTTGGCCTGTGCCTTCTATTAGGCACAGTGGGCGTTTTTGACATAAGAATGTTGGGCCTAGCCAAGCAAATTTCTTATAAGGACCTACATCGATTGGTGCCGCTGGGCGTCGCTGGATACTTGATTAATGTGGTAACCGGAATCATGTTTCTCACAACCTCACCCGATCAGTACGTGCATAACCCGGCTTTTCAAACCAAAATACTGTTCATGCTCCTCGCTGGCATCAACATGTTGGTTTTCTATGGTTTTTTTAATCAGCATGTCAGCAACGCTGGCATTGCCCCGCTTCCAACTCGTATAAAACTAGTAGCTGGCTTTTCCTTGATAGCCTGGTCCGTCATAATAGTTTGCGGACGACTTATTACCTATTTTCGCCCTCCCTATCATTGGTGTTTTTGGTGTTAGCGCAGGTGTCAACGTAAATACACTTTTGGCAAGCTCAGTGGGCTCTTCTATCTAGATAATCGCTAGAGCTGAAGAACATGGATTATTGCCATCACTACAACAAAGCCCCTCCTGACTGATCGAAATTAACGATATTGCTGGTTTTAATATTTCTCAAATTCTCGACAGCGTGCTGACGATTCTGTTAGAACAAAGTTGAATTGTGTGATCGACTCTATTAATCTGACGGCGTTTATTATCTGCTGGAATATTCTGAAAAAATGCAACTACGTAAAGACTTTACACTCGGGATTTTTCATATCCGAATCAACTGGCTCATCGCGGCATGCACCCTGATGACCGCGTTCTCATTCGGGTCCTTGGGCCTATGGCAACTCGATAGAGCTGCCGAAAAAGTTGACACCCAACGTGCTCTAGAAGAAAGGCTCTCAGTCAGTGCAGGGCCTGTAGAAGATATTCCGGTAGGCCATTTACACGCCGCTAATCCAGAAATGCAGAATCTCCATGTCTCACTCACCGGGGAATACCTTAACGAGCGAACGATTCTAATATCTGCCGAGTTTTTTGAAAGTCAGATCGGTTACGGTGTGGTGACTCCTTTGCGCCTCAGCAGCAATAATCAGTTGGTATTGGTTCACCGGGGATGGACAACAGGGATTTTGCCTCCTAACACCCCCCCTAATCTGCGCCCAGTTGAAGGTCCTGTCACCGTCACCGCCCAAGTCTTCGTGCCCGACGGTAAAAACCGTGTGATTTCATCGACAATTGATGCAGGCCAGTGGCCGCTGCGTGTAAGAACGTTAGAGATAGATGTAATGGAAGAAATACTGGCAGAACCGCTATTTCCCTTCGAAGTAAGGCTCACCGAAGATCAAGCTGGCACCTTAGCGCGTCACTGGCCTGCTGTTAACGTCAATGTTAACCAGAATTTATCCTATTCCCTGCAATGGTATAGCTTGGCCCTGCTGGTCCTCTTCGCCTCACTCCTAGCTAGCAGCAATCTTTGGGCTATCCTAAAAGGCACTGAATAAAATTCGGCGCAGATCTCTTGAATTGGCAGTTTCTTCAATCCTAAAGAAATCAGTTATCAATTATCAGCAAGCAATTTTGAAAATTCTCCAAACAATGTGCCAGATGGCTAGGGTTTTGTCTCTGAGACCCTGTATCTCGGCGCAATAGCCTCATTTCAGCGTTCAAAAGATCAGCCAAAAGTGCTATTGTCCCCGTCAGTTTAATATTGATAGTAGTGAACTATTATTGATGGCAACAAGCTATTATTGACAGTCACGAACTAAGACGAATTCAAAATTTAGTAACAAGGAGAAGCGTAATTATGCGCATTGTGTCTGGAAAGTCCCTAATTAACAGCGCCCTGATAGGCGCGACCTGGCTTTTAGCAAGTTCAGTGTCAGCCCAATCAGCAGAAGAAATAACATTTCATAAGGACATCGAGCCAATATTGCAGCGTAGCTGCCAAAACTGTCATCGAGATGGCGGCGCAGGCCCAATGCCTTTGGTTACGTATGATCAAGTAGCACCTTATGCAGGGTTAATCGAATACAAAACAGGCCTGCGCGATCGCGCTGGCGCCATGCCTCCTTGGTATATGGAAAAAAACATTGGTATTCAGTCATACAAAGATGATCCATCTTTGAGTGACGAAGAAATAGCAGCAATCTCAAGCTGGGCTCGTTCAGGCACCCCTAAGGGTGACGTAGCTGACGCGCCTGAATCGCTGGTCTTTGATGACAGCCTTAAATGGCAAGCCGGCGAACCAGACTTAGTAGTTGTCATGAACGATGTGACTAAGCTTGCTGGCACACCTGATTGGTGGGGCGAAATTGACTACCGTCCAACTGGTCTCACTGAAGATCGCTATGTTAAATCGGTTGAAGTTGTCGAAGTAAACGATGTCAACAACCAGTCAGGAACAGGCCGAGAAACTGTTGGTGGTCGATACATATTCCACCACATGATTTGGGGAACGGCTGAACTAAATGAAAATGGTGAGCGTGCCGCCGGTCAAATTTCTTTACCTTGGCCAGTTCATGAGGTTGGTCGTAACGCCGACATTTTTGACGAAAGCGCTGGCCGCTTGTTGAAAGCAGGCTCTTGGATTGTTTCAGATTCAGTCCATCTTCACTCTAACGGCCGTGACACCACGGGGCATTTAGAAGTTGGCTTTACTTTTCATGATAAAGGCTACGAGCCTAAGTACCAAAATGCCTTTATTGGCTTAGGTAACGGCGTTGACATTAGCATTCAGGGCAATCAAAAAGATCAAGAATTACATGCCTATACAGTGCTTAACCAACATACAAAGGTAATCACTTTTGAGCCACATCTGCATGCTCCGGGTGAGCGCATGTGTTTAGAAGCGATTTGGGGATACACCATCGAAACTCTTTCCTGTGTTGGTTACGACCATAACTGGGTTCGTGGCTATCCATATACCGAAGATGCTGCACCATTGCTGCCTAAAGGCACTATCTTGCACATCACTGGGTATATGAATAACACCGATACTAACCCGAATGTTCCTGATCCACGCAACTGGCAGGGCTCGGGTAACCGCTCGGTAACCAATATGTTTATTGACCTTGGTATTCGGGTAACCATGACAGATGAGCAGTTTCAAGAAGCAATGGAAGAACGTCGCCAGAAACTGAACCTAGGTCCTAATGACCACGTTATCGGGTGCCCTCTATGTTTAGCACCGTTAGTTGCCCCAATTTCTGAAGACAGTGATAGCGACGAAGCTGGCAACGAAGTAGCGTCAAGGAACTAGAGCCAGCAATGTTTAGAGCAGCTCAAAATCTCGCCAAGACTGTAGCTAAAGCCTTAGCTAGCACCTTAAGCACAGCCTTGGCGTTAGCCTTTGTTTTATTGCTTAGCCCACTAAGTGCAAACGCTGATAGTTATCAATCGGGACAGCATGTGGAGCCAGCCTACGAAGGCTGGCGCCCTAACTCGGATGGCAGCTTTAGCTTTATGTTCGGTTACATGAACGAGAATTGGTTTGAAGAACCTAACGTTGCAGTTGGCGAAAACAACTTTTTTTCCCCAGGTGAAGCTGATCGTGCCCAACCTACTCATTTTCTACCTCGCCGAAACCGCTTCACATTTGAAGTTGTGGTACCGGCAGATTGGGGTGAGCGTGAACTAGTCTGGACCCTTAACGTGAATGGTGTTGAACGTAAAGCCTATGCCACCCTCGCGCAGGACTACCAAGTTGACAATATCGTAATCGCCTCTGAGACCGGGTCGCTAGGTGCAGGCACTAGCAGCCCTGAATCAAGAGCGAACTTGCCGCCTGTCGTTACCGTTCAAGGTGATTCTATCCGCACCGTTCGAGTCGGAGAGTCATTAAAACTGGTAACACAAGTTACAGACGATGGCTTACCCAAACCTAAGCGCGATTCAACAATTTCGGAGCGGTCTTTAAAAGCTCGAATGATGCGACCACCTACCCGGATTACTGTCGGCAAAGTAAATGGGTTATTTCTATCTTGGAATGTGTACCGAGGTGAAGGTAACGTTACTTTTCACCCACAACTGCCCAAGCCCTGGGAAGACACAAGAACTTCGGCTAACTCGCCATGGGGAGCCCTGTGGCTGCCACCAGAAATACCAAAAGAGGGTATTTATGATGTCACCGCGACCTTTGACGAACCAGGAACCTACATACTTTGGAGCAGAGCTGATGATGGAGGCCTTTATCATGACGGCTACATCACCGTTAACGTTACCGAATAGCGTTTAGAGTACGTCTTAATAAAGACAAATGAGGGGCTTAAGCCCCTTTTTTAATGCCCTTTATTACTGCTGTTTTCAATCTGATTCTGTTTACTTATGATTCGCTCCGCTCTCACTGAAAATTTGGCTTTTAAAGCCTTACGCCAATCTTTTATGTCCAACCTTTCAAGGTTCGCTTGGATCTGCTTTCAATTGAATTGTAAATGGCGGATCAAATATTGGCGGACCTTTGCCGGTGATTATCTGCGTAACAGGTGGTCTAACATATCGAATAGTCGGGTCACCGTATCGCTGCTGAAGTAAAAGCTCATCCGCCGCCCTAGTGAGGGATGGTCGCTGCGCATCTTCACCAAACGAAAAGCTGAAACTACCTCTCACTAATCTATCATTCGCTGATAGTACGGCCCAATCTGCTGTGTAATAAGACGTTTCTGATAAAGCTGGCAGCGCTAACACATGGTGGGTGTCCAGTACCGGATCGTAACGAAATTGAATGTCCACCCAGTCTCTGGTCTCATCTCTCAAAGTAAATTTGACTAATCTGGCCAGCCGGGGGAAATCAAGGCTTATCGCTTTTGGAGCCAATAGCAGAACGTCATCGTCTTTAGGCGAGGTTTCTGTTTTTTCTACAAATCCTGTACTATCCGGACTCACCTGATAGTCAGACAGTACGGGTGCTTGAGCAAACATAGCAGAAGGAACCGCAGAACATAGAAGACCCACGATATTCAAATAAAATGTCAAAAAAAGTCTATGCTGCACGTTATAGTTTGCTCATATAGCTGGCTTTCAAACGAAGAAACTAAACACAATTGATCCCCAAATTAGACTACAAAGTCTAGCATAAACTTCGGTTTTTAAAGAATCTATAGATAGGAAAACTAGCTCGTTATGTCAGATTCCAATTTGCACGAAATTCTCAGCGCTCTAAATGATAGTGAAGATAACACGGCCAATTTCGGCGAATCCTGGTCTCAGGGCCGTTCTGCGTTTGGCGGGCTTGCAGCAGCGTTTGCGACAAATGCAATGGCAAAGTTGCTCTGCTCGCCACAGCCAATAAGATCATTGATGGTTTCCTTTATAGGACCACTTCCTCCAGGAGACGCTAACGTTGATGCAAAAATACTGCGTCAAGGCAAAAATGTTACTCAGATGAGTGCCAACGTAAGTGGCAATGACAAATTATGTCTTCAAGCTATGGGCGTTTTCGGAAATCCAAGGGCAGGCATATCCGTTCCATCAAATTATCCATTCGATCCGGTAAGTCGAAACAAAGGAGTATCATTTGAAACGGCCCATGAAAGGATGCCCCCTTTCTTACAGTTTTTTGAGGGCTATTGGGTTAGCGACGGACTACCCTACTCCGGCAATCCCACAAGGTATTTAAATATGTGGGTAAGGCATAAAGTGGACATGTCAGACCACCCGATTGAAAAAATGGTGGCCATCGCAGATATGCCGCCTCCCCTTATTCTGTCTCACTTTACAGAGCCACCCGTGCCCTCCAGCTCGCTCACATGGGCCTTGGAATTCGTTATTCCACCTGAAGAGATAGATTCGCAGTGGTTTTATCTGGAATTTTCGATTGAGGCAGCAGCAAATGGTTATACCCAGCAGTCTGGCAGGATTTTTACCGAAAATGGCCAGCTATGCGCATTGTCTAGGCAATGTATGGTTTATTTTGGCTGATCTGAGTAAAAACAACGAATGGCAAAGAGATGACGAGCAAATGCGCAGGACTAATTTTCAAATTTACCCAATCACTTAACCATGACATTTGATAAACTTAGACTATGACAAAATTAGTTTGTATATCACTGAGATTTCTTAGCATCACTATTTTGCTTAGTTTGGGATGTTTTCAACCTTCGTTGGCACAACATAGTCACGGGATCTTAACGCCAGGAGTTACCTTTCCCAAAGATGATTCGGTGCTGAATGTATCCCCCAAAATGATAACTATGAGTTTTAGAGTTGACGTAAAACTCTTAAAACTCGCCCTTTATACCGATCAAGGCAACTGGGTAAATATTGGCTTTCAATACGACCCTTCTAGGCTGAGCCACAGTTTTGTTTATCCAATTCAGTCCGAATTACCACCTGCTGAATTCTATGTCGCAAGGTGGTCAGTAACAGATGATGAAAGGAGGCTATTGAATGGCGAATTTAAATTCTCGTTCGGCCCCGGGGCTGTTCCGCCCTCGGAGACCATTGATAGTATAGTAAGCGATAAAGTAGAAGTGCTTCCAAGCACTGGCTCTTACCGCTTAGGTGCCGAGAAAAGTGTTGAACGTTAAGTCTATTTGAATTTATAGCCTTTGGATGCCAAAAAATCTTTCATATGGGGCCGCGCTTTTTCAGACAATAACTCAGCTACTTGTTCAGTCCAGCTAATACCATGCCCCCCACCCGTCCGTGTTTTATAGTATTCGCGGATAGCTTCGTCATAGGCGGCTATTGAATCTCGATCCCCTTCTTCATTGTAGACTTCTTGTTTCATAATTACTGAAACTGGCAGTCTTGGTTTTACTTCAGGGTCTTGATCTGGATACCCTAAGCAAAGACCAAATACGGGATAAACACCATATGGCAGTTCGAGCAACTCTGAAACAGGGCCTGGATTGTTGCGGATACCGCCAATGTAACAAATCCCTAAACCAACAGATTCCGCTGCCGTCACAAGGCTCTGTGCCATTAGTGCGACATCAACTGTTGCAATAATAAAATGCTCGGTGTAATCGCCTTCGAAAGCTTTCTCATACTCGCGGCAATAATTGCCTGGACGTTTCAAGTCCGCACAAAAAACCAAAAATTCAGCGGCTGTTTCCACATATTTTTGTCCGCCAGCAAGCGCTGCGATTTTTTCACGAACCTCTTTGTTGCTTACCCTAATAATGGTTGCGCCTTGAAGAAAGCTTGAAGTCGCAGCCGCTTGCCCAGCAAGTACTAAATCATTTAACAACTCTGGCTCGATCGCTTTATCAGTAAACTTACGAATACTACGATGAGATTTCAATAATTCGATAACAGAACTCATTTTTTTTCCTTGTAGATTAGCTAAATTTTTCGACGCAAATTATCAAGGAAAGCCGGAACCACCTCATTGGCTAATTTGGTTTCTGCATTAAACATTACAATCACGCCAATGTTGGCATCTGGTACGAAAACCATTTCCGACCGGTACCCCCTTACACCGCCACCATGGTGGACGGCGCGAATACCTTGGAAATCAAAGACTCGCCAGCCTGTTGCATAATATGCTTTTTCAAGCCCTTGCCACCGGTTGAAGTAATTGCCCCTTGGCGTCGATATAATTGGCGTATGCAAATCCTTTAAAAACTGCGCTGGCAGAACCTCAGGAAAGGCACCCAAATTAGCCCTTAGCCACAGAGTCATATCAAAAACACTAGCATTTACACCCGACGCTGGAGCCACTGAATAATATGCCGGGTTAGTCGTTGTAGAGCGCCAAGACCCTCTAATCTTTCTGTGTGGCGCCGTCGAACGTGAATTAGCTTCGTAGGAGTCCAGGCCTACAGATGCCGTAGCCATCCCTAGCGGCTTGAACAGGTGCTCCTCTAAATAAGCTTCATAGCTTTCGCCTGTACTTTGCTCAACTACATCAGCGGTTAAAGAAAACACAACATTTTGATAGCCATAACAATCACCGGGTCGGCAGACTGTGGGTATCTTATCAAATCTTGATTTTATTTTGCTATACATCACACCATCGTCTAGCATATTAGAGTAGCTGTGAGGCATAAGTCCTGTTGAATGACTGACGATATGCTTGAGAGTAATACCGTGAGAACTTGCGCGAGTTCCAAGATTCATATTCGGAAACATGTCGGTCATCAATGTATCCCAAGACACTAAATCCTCTTCCACTAGCAGGGCTGCTGCGGTACCCGCGAAGGTTTTAGACATTGATGCAATTCTAAATATTGAATCTGAGTTGACAGGGTCTGTCTCACCAACTTTTTTGACCCCCCAAGTCTTTAGATGAGATATCCCCTCTTTAGATACTATAGCCATAGCAACACCGGGGATTTTAATTTCTATTGAAGCTTCTTCAATCCACTGGATGAATTCACTCATGTCATAGTTATATGACTGTGCAGCTGAAATAGCCGCTACCTCGTTTGCGCAACCGGTTGAGCATGCAAGCAAAAAACATGCTGAACTGGCTATTTTCCTAATTAAAACTTTAACTTGCTGCAAGGATTAACATCTCTAGAATTTGCGAATCTTTTAAATTCGCTTGGGTTAATAAAATAAGTGACAAATTTGGGTTAATACAGATGGTGAGTGAAATAAGTAAAAAAATAGAAGATTAAAACAACGAGTTTCGGTGGCGGTAACCATAAAACAAATCCGCTGCGACTTCATCATGACAATGCTTTATTTACATTTTCAAATTAGAACAAAAAAAACCGACTCAACTAGTATTAAGTCGGCCAAGAGGGGGCACATTTTAGTGCATTAAGACTCTGAAAAATTTAAAATACAAAGAGGGTTTCATGCTCGAGGAACGAAAAGCAGCATTTGCCTCCCTTCTCGTACGATGGTCACTGCTGAAAATCGATCACTTTCCTCGATTGCCGCATTGAGGGAATCCAAGCTTGCGACGATCTCGCGGTTAACTTGGACAATAATATCCCCTTCTTGAAGGCCTGCTAGCGCTGCCTGGCTGCGGGGATCTATCTGCTCGACTAATAGCCCAGCTTCCCCTAACCCGTCGCTCGCCGGCGCAACAGATCGCAGTTTCGCTCCGCCCAAGGTTTGATTTAAACCCGCCTCCACGCCCTCACTCTCCAGCGCGGAATCAGCGCCGCCGATGGTGGTCTTCAAGGTCGTTTTTTCACCATTTCGATAAAGAATAAGATCCACTTCCTTACCTTGGCGCATTAGACCCACGGTATTGCGCAGTTCCCGACTGCTATCAATCGGACGCCCATCTATTTCTATGATTATGTCAGACACCTCGACCCCAGCCAGCTCTGCGGCACTATCGGGCAACACACTAGTGACTATTGCCCCTTCACGAAGGTCAATATCTAACGAGGCGGTGATTTCTGGGGTAGCTGTGGCAATGGTCACACCTAGTATCCCTCTGCGGACCTCACCGTCACGCTGCAAGTGTTCAATGACTCTAGCGACCATATCGGAAGGGACAGCAAAACCAATACCATTGCTGCCACCGCCATTACCGCTAATTATTGCCGTGTTAATTCCAACCAAACGGCCCTCAAGGTCAACCAATGCGCCTCCAGAGTTACCAACATTTATCGACGCATCGGTCTGGATGAAATCCTCGTAATTTTGATTGTTCAGACCGGCACGTCCTAAGGCACTAACAATTCCTGAAGTTACCGTTTGCCCAATACCAAATGGATTACCGATAGCAACCACGTAATCTCCAACCTGAACAGATTCGATATCAGCAAGCTTAATATCAACTAGGTCATCTCCAGCTATTTGAAGAAGGGCAATATCCGTAGCCTGATCACTGCCAATTAAAGATGCTTCTATGACGCGCTGATCAGATAACTGCACAGAGATATTGCTCGCTCCCTCAACCACATGGTGATTGGTGATGATGTAGCCTTCTTTGGCGTCAATTATTACTCCAGAACCTGCACCAGTGGAAAAAGGTTGTTGTCGATTTCTGGGCATGAGATCCGGTCTGCTTTCGAAAAATCGGCGCACCTCATCTGGAACATTTGCGCCAAGTGAATATTCAGCACCGGTCGGAACCCGTTTTGTGACACGGATGTTCACAACAGCTGGTGTCGATT
Source organism: Pseudohongiellaceae bacterium (assembly GCA_047627195.1). Taxonomy (GTDB): domain Bacteria; phylum Pseudomonadota; class Gammaproteobacteria; order Pseudomonadales; family Pseudohongiellaceae; genus UBA9145. The sequence goes on from JBLHTH010000002.1 coordinate 38,580, forward strand.
TCTCAAGCATAGGGGCAAGAGAAGGAAAGCCCGCCTGCAATGCTTCCTTACTAATCCCGTATGAAAAATTACTCATTAACATTGTGAGCAGTAAAACGAATAGTCCGCTGCTTCTTAGAGCCGAGGTCACTTGCTTGGTGCAATTCATAGTCATTCTCCATCAATTTACCTTGCACCCACCCCCCACCGCTCGTAGGTAGCTGCTCGTGAGTGCTTCTAGTGTGAAATGTAACGCGACAGGCAGTTAAAAACCTGAAATTGAGGTGAACAAATTATCCAGAAAATATCCAAACGAGCTTAACTATTGGTGTTTAGTGACGGATGTTGTTTAGCATGCGTAGTTAGAGATAATGGGAACCTTTGACCTATTTCGAACGTCTAACTTTGCATTAAGCTTTAGGCTCTACACCGAGGTATAGCTCTAGACATGGTGTAGTCTGCAATACTAAATCAAAATGTATTGGATTAATTAAAGATCGCACCTTACTGCAAAACAAAGATATATAGGTTTAGAAAATGAATTCAACATCAACGCCCAGAGGCGCGCAGCTAGACTTAACGTCCGCATCCCTACTTCTATCTCAATCATTCGTGATGGAAAATTGGCTGGTTATCCCTGAACTCAACCGACTCCAAAACAGACTGACCAATCAAAGTCGCTCCGTAGAGCCAAGATTAATGCTACTTTTTTGTCACCTGGCAGCCAACAAATTCACAGTAGTCAGCCGAGATTCATTAGTAGAGCAGCTTTGGCCTAGCGTTATCGTCAACGAAAACTCTCTAACTCGTGCTGTCTCTGAGTTACGCAAACAGCTTCGAGGCGGCTGCCGTGAAGATGCTATACAAACCATACCCAAGCGAGGCTATCGCCTAATTTGCAAAATAGAGAAGGTTCAAAGCTTTACAGACCATGAAAGCCCGGCGGCATCACTCACGCATAAAGCAATTAACCCAACATTTTTAATACAAACCCTGCCTAGCTTAATTTCTATGGCTCGAACTGCAAAACCCGCACTTATGGCAGTCACTTTGACGGCGCTGCTAGCGACTACTTTTGCTATCGATTCCGTAGATAATTTAGGAAGCGAGCCAAATAGCTTGATCAGAATACCCACAGCCCTTGTGGATGAGGTAGCCGTTAACGAGCCAGGTTACTCGAGTTACTTAAGCGACTTAGGGGGGACGGTATTTACTCTTAGCCCCGTTAACAATATACAATCCAATAGCAAATCAGCCACCAGGCCCATCATATCCCATGATGGCAGCAGCTATGCCTATCTCAGTTATGACCAAGACGGCTCAACAATTTTTGTCGGCACATTGGATGAGATGAGTGTCCCCAGCGCGATCTACCATGATCCACAGAGACTGCTCAATCTGGCATGGTCCCCGCTTGGGCAATCACTTCTTTTCAGCAGAAAAACAAAATTAACAAACGCGGCACTCTTTTCTACTAACCAAGCTGAATCTCAGCTGTTGGTTCTCAATGTAACCTCGGGAAAACTCAAAAGGCTCGTAGAAGACGATTTGCCGAAAGATAGCCACATGACAAATGAAAACAATTTGACCTAATACTCTCTAGCAGCGGCCTTATAAACGGATTAAGCTATTTGGCCTAGAAGAAGAAACTAACGGGTGGTGAATCTTAATGATCCATCTGCATAGGCCCAATTACCGTTGACAAATAAGCGGTGACTAGCAAAATTGCAAAAGCAACGGCACCCTCGATGGTCACTGATCGACGAAACTTCCGAACCCCGTGTTTGCTATTCAATTTTGGCACTAATCTCCATTTATTGAATGCAGCAATTGCCATAATAAACAGTACTAGTAGTAATTTTACGACGATACTCTGGCCATAGGCTGTGTCGAAAAGCTCAGTCCAAGAATCTAACAGCTGCCAGATTAACAACCCACCTGTAGCGCCTAATAGCAGTAGCAACAAAATCGCATGCCTGCCAAAACGCTTCAACTTAAGCTGGACGAAATTAGTGTCGGGCACCCCTGCGAGCACATATAGGGGGAGTAAAATTCCAATCCAATAACCAAAAGCCAATACATGAATTGCGATAGCCAGCTGTGCGATCGTGCTTAATACCGAGACATGCCCCATAAGCCTAAAGCTCAGAGCCAGTCCCATTAGAGCAAAGCAGTAAAGTGTGAATAAGCGGCGGTAAAATATTGGCTTAGGCGGAGCTTTAAGTCTCTGAATTCTAAAAAAAACGAAAATACTTACCAAAAATGCGAGCCCGAACCCAAGCAAGCGGTAGAGAGTCACATCCGCTAGCTGAGTATCCAAAAGCATTTGAGACATCGCCAGGTCGAACATGCCAATCAGACCGTTATCGTTAATCTGGCCTACTTGAGATAGGAAACCCAATCCAGATCCTTGAAAGCCCAAAAGTGCGCCAATACCACAATAAATCAAAATGGTGTTTGTGGTTTTTCGGCTTCCATCTGAGTACAGCACTAAGAACAGACTGCCACCAGCAATACTCGCAAGGCCAAAATAGACGCTGAGCTTACAGAGTAGGTTGAGTATTTCCCAAGAGCTTGGGGTGAGGGACGAGTCCATACTTATACCAGGTCCATGCCTATACTAGTCCAACGTTAAAGCGCGGATCACAAGCTAAGAATTCGGCTTTAAGGCGAAACAGAAGCCGCGCTTGTAGGATCAACTTCAAATTCAAAAGAATCGGTTAGAGTATGACCGTCAGCACCAATTGCAGCCCATTTAACCGTAAAATTACCAGTGTGCATGCCCGGGGTAGCAAAAGTAAAGCTCGCCTGAGCAGTTGAATTTGGCTCAAATGAGGTGGCCATTTCATGACCAACGCCCATCAGCTCAAGCTTAATTAATTTAACATCGCCAGAGAACATCAAATTGATTTCAGTTGGCGCGACCTTAACGACTGCGCCATTACCCGGTGTTGTTGCTCTTAAGCCTGTGTGGGCACTAGCTGCCAGCTGAAAAACGACTGCCATCACTATGCAAACTAGAGATTTCGCTAAAGTGTTAATTCTCATATCAAATACCCTATGTTGAATTTATTTGTATTTTGATTATCTCACGAACACCGAATATTGAAGGCCTGAGGATTGCGACAAATTGTCGCAGAGCCTGTAACCCAATTACTGCTTGCAACTCTTTTGTCCTGCCATCAGCTTTTTCATTTCTTGTTCTGCCAAACATGAGTTAAGGGGGACATATTGATCTCCTCAAAAACAGTGCCTGGCCTTGCCTGTAATACCATTAGAAGAGCTTGCGCGACATCTTTTGCCTCAATTGCATTTTCTGGCTGAGCACCTGGCTCAAAATGTAATTCATCGAAAAATGGGGTACGAACAGCACCGGGATTCAACAGCGTGACTCTTACTCCTGATTTGCCGCATTCATCTCTAAGCGCTTGTGAAAACCCACGAATAGCAAACTTACTTGCACAATAAATACTTCCTTGTCGCGCCCCTTTTAGTGACGCCTCAGAGCCAGTGTAAACGATATCGCTGAGTGTCTGCTGCTGCTTAAGCCGCGGTAACAAGCACTTAGTAAGGATCACATGGCTTAAAAAATTAGTGTCCATGACCAACTTTACGTCAGCAATGGACAGCTGTTCCAAGAATCCCATTCTACCTATACCTGCATTACTTACCAAAGCCGTGATGTTGCCCCTTATTGTTTTAGACAAATTAGCTATTTCCGAGGGCAGCTTATCGACGTCCGCAAGGTCGATCTGAGTGAAGCTAAAATTGGGTTGTTTACCAAATGCAGCAAGTGCACCGGTCTCATTTTTGTCGATTCCAAGGACCAAATATCCCACATCTAATAACTCAGCAGTCATTGCCAGACCAATACCCGAAGAACAGCCAGTAAGGATGACGGTTCCTTCTCTTGTTTCACTCATAGTATTCACCAAAATCTAGCCGATTAAATAACGCTCATGAGCACTCATCAGTCTTTATGCCACAGCTCTAATGTAACCTGCACCGCCACTACGCACATCGATAATATTGTGTAGAACTAATAAACTCGCTAAGCATAGCCTCGAGCCTCTCAATAGTTGCCCCGCCTGAATTATCTTTCAGGGATACCTCGCCTTCTTGCACATTAATTGGCTGAGCATATAAGGCTTCGTCAGGATATAGTTTCGAAATATTTTTATAAAATTCCGCTGGCATTCGAAATTCGCCTAATGACACTGAATGAATTTTTTCAGTATCCAAGCTTGAGAAAACCAGCTTGAAAAGGGCCGCGTATTCTTCAAGCACCGTTTCAGTGTAAATTATAGGTTCAAACCGCAATGCCACAGGCCAACCACTGTTTTGCAGTTTTACTAGCGCCTCTAAACGTTTTGTCAAAGATGGTACTTTATGCTCCCATCGAGTGGTGGCCGCTTCGCTAGCGAAGCTCATTGCAACGATCACATTGTCTAACGCTTGGGCCTCTAACAAACCACGAACCTGCGTACTCTTAGTTCTGATTTCCAGCATCGCATTCGGATATTTTCGAAACAGCGGCAAAAAGAACTGGCAGAAATGACTTACTGGCTCCAACGCCAAACTGTCGCAGTCATATCCACTGTAGTAGTTGCCAGCATCATTGGTGTTTTTAATATAGCGTTCTAAATCGGAGTAGAAATCCTCGTAATTTACAAAAAGCACCGTGTTAGCAGACCTATACATACCCTGCAAAAAACAGTAACGACAATCATAGACACAATTCATCATATGCGAAAAATAGTAACTACCCTGCCCTTCAAACCCATATCCTTCAGGGGTTGGCAATACCAAGTTTCCATATTTCTTTGCCAGGATTAGAGAAGGCCGTTGCTTCTGGATCCGAAAGTTTTGAGCATTACGATTAAACACCTCACCATAGCGCTCACAATCGATCACCGGCAAATCTGAGAATCGATCCAGAATCTCTAGCGTACGCGGATGTTCCTTAATTTCTTTCTCAACATAGATAGCAGCAAACATGGATAGCTCTTATCAATTAGGTTAAATGGTGAACCGCTTTAAGCCGGCATTTATTTCGGCAAGCAATTGCTTAGCAGACTGAAATTTCAAGGTAGATATTTCCTCGAGTTTTAGTTCTAACCCCGCGGCCTTAAATTGCTGGCAAGCCCTTCGTAACTGGCTAGACTGGGTGACGGTAAAATTAAAACGCTGAACCATTTTTCCATAAGCCGCAGGCAAACTTATGGCACGGTTGTGCTGCGATGCTAGCGCCTGCAGCTCTGTAATTAGCAATTGTAACCCTGCTGTAAGCTCATCCATAAAGTTTTCGATTTTATCCTTACTAAGCATGCTAATGCCATTTTCGGGATTATCCGAAACTATCTTTAGTAATTGTACAAATTCAATTGGTGAGAACTTGGTTGCTATGAACCAAAAGGCTGAACCTTCCATATCAAAAGCTGCATTCTGCAAATATTCCTCCTCCGGGACATCAACCGTTACAAGGTTCGATGAAGGTAAGGAAGACGCGATTGGCAGGGGATAGTAACTGCGGTTAGTCACCGGATCGGTAATTTTACGGATTATGACGCAGGCCCCTAACTCGAAAGTTTTGTGCCCTGCAATCCCCGCATTAATCCAAATAGGGTTATACATTGAGTCATCTAGCGTGACAGCAGATAAGTAAGCTGTTGCGGCAGCCGCATTAACTCTCCCCATTCCACTAACCACAAGATTAACGCCTTGTGCTTGGTATCTCCGAAAAGCACCACCATCATTTACCAACTTAAGGCCCAGCTGTTGAATGATCGGCTTTGCCTCAACTGCATGAGCGACAACTAGGTTAACTGGAGAACTGAAGTCTGCCATAGATGCTTTTTTCACTAGTTCTTTTCCCACCGGGACTTTTCCCCTTAAGAGCTTTTACCTAAAAAGTCAGGCATCGTTATCTACATCAAGAGTGATTGATAATAGCCGGCGGCATCTTGGTTGCCCCGTTTACTTGCCCCGTTAGCTAGGATCGTACATTTTTCACGAAGCACAGTTTTAGCGTAGTCGCTCTCGTGCGAACTGAGCATCGTCGCATGAGTTGAATTCAGCAATCTATTCAAAGCAGTTACCCTGAATCTATCTAACCCCCAGTGGATAGATGAAAGTTGATCCTTGTCACCGCCGTACTTTCTTAAAAGCTCTACATCGACTAACAATACAGGATACTCACTGCATATTTTCAACCATAAATCGTAGTCTTCGCATACGATAAGGGATTCATCAAAACCTCCCATCTCACCAAATAATTTTTTTTCCAAAACTACTGACGATGGAGAGATTGCACAAAGTGCCAAGCAGTCTTTAAACATCCGACCGCCACTTTTGGCATATTTATTCTTTTTATTAACTCTAACGCCGTTACGAATCCAAATTTCATCACTATGCACTATCCGATGTGCTGGCGATTCGTTCCATGCCTGACGCTGCATCCCTATTTTTTTTTCGAACCATTGATCATCCGAATCAAGAAATGCAATCCAGTCACTTTTGGCGGCCGACACCCCTTTATTTCGCGCAGCACTAACACCAGCATTCGGTTGATAATAGTAATCAACGTTTGGGTATTTTTCAGACAAGAAATTTCTCGTCTGGTCTGTCGAACCATCATCGACAACAATGATTTCATCAACAGCAGAGGTCTGAGCTAAGACAGAGTCTATTGCTCTGGCAAGCGTATGCTGCCTATTGTGAGTTGGTATCACCACCGAAATCGATTTCAATCCAAACTCCAAAAATAAAGATCTGGGATTCCAATTTTCCTGCAAACAAAAATGGGAACCGAAGTTCCCATTTTTACTTAACAAAAATAGGCCGTTTTAAGCGTATTTTGCTAACTCTTTCCTCGCTATAACGCGGCGATGAACTTCATCTGGACCGTCTGCCAGACGCAGGGTTCGTTGACTTGTCCACATTGTCGCTAGCGGGAAATCCTGACCGATACCAGCTGCACCGTGCATCTGAATTGATCTATCAATAACACGCAAAGCCATATTAGGCACAGCGACTTTGATCTGAGAAATAGCGTCGCGAGCAGCCTTATTGCCAATGGTGTCCATCAGCCAAGCAGCTTTAAATGTTAACAATCTGCACATTTCAATTTCAATCCGGCTATCTGCAATAACGTCATAGTTACCACCAAGCTCTGCCAGCGGCTTACCAAATGCTTCGCGACTAGTCGCTCGTATACACATAAGGTCTAGTGCCTTTTCGGCAGCACCAATTGAACGCATGCAGTGATGTATACGCCCTGGCCCTAGTCGCCCTTGCGAGATTTCAAAACCACGACCGCGGCCTAAAATTATATTACTTTCCGGCACTCTCACGTTGTGAAATTTGATATGCATATGCCCATGAGGCGCATCGTCACGACCAAAAACATGCATAGGTCTTACAACTTCAACCCCTTGGGCATCCATTGGCACGAGTATTTGTGACTGACGTGTATGCTTTGGTGCCTCTGGGTCAGTTTGAACCATCACGATCATTATTTTACAGCGTGAATCCCCAGCGCCAGAGATGTAAAATTTCTCACCGCTAATTACCCACTCATCACCGTCTAAAACAGCTTTTGTGGCAATGTTAGTTGCGTCTGATGAAGCTACGCCGGGCTCGGTCATAGCGAATGCAGATCGAATTGTGCCTGCTAGAAGCGGCTTCAGCCATTGCTCCTTTTGCTCTTCAGAGCCGTATCTCTCCAACACTTCCATATTGCCAGTATCAGGCGCGCTGCAATTGAAAGACTCCGAGGCTAGCCTGCTTCTTCCCATAATCTCTGCAAGGTGAGCATATTCTAAATTCGAAATCCCTGCTCCGCCCTGGCTTGCAGGAAGGAAAAAATTCCACAAACCCAATTCCTTCGCTTTATCTTTGAGGTTCTGCAGGATCTCGTCTTGACGCGGCGTATGTGACCAGCGCTCGCCGACGCTCACTTCCTCATGATATTCCTCTTCTACTGGCTCTACTTCTTCGTTTACAAATTTGCGGATTTTTTCCCGCACTAAAACCAGTTCTTCCGATAGTCCTAAATCCATCATCTCGTTATATCCTCTAATACAGCTGTCTTAAATAGTGAATCGAATACGCCGGTATGTAAACTGGCGTGTTAGTTGCTATGAAACTTTAGCCGGCTATTGTGCCGCCACCGTCAATTACGATTGTTTGCCCTGTAGTAAAACTGCCTGCGCTGGACGCCAAGAACACTGCTGCTCCCGCGATTTCATCAGGCTCGCCGATGCGTCGAAGTGGATATTTAGACACTGTCGCTTCATATATTTCTGGGTTTTCCCAAAGCGCTTTAGCAAAATCAGTACGAATCAGTCCAGGCGCTATACAATTGACTCGAATATTTTGGGGGCCCCATTCCACCGCTAAATTGCGCGCTATCTGCATGTCCGCCGCTTTAGATATAGCATAGGCACCTAAGGCATCAGTTCCTTTTAATCCGCCTATCGAAGAAATAATAATAACAGCGCCACCGCCAGTCTCTGCCATACCGGGTATAGCCAGTTGGCAAAGCTTATGCACACTACCAATGTTTGCCCGCATCACCTTATCAAAGGCGTCATCCGGTATATCTTGAGATTTACCAAAATAGGGGTTCAGTGCGGCGTTGCAAACCAAAACGTTGATCTTACCTAGCTGCGCTTCCGCCTTCTCTACCAACGCTTGCAATTGCTCTTTGTAGTTGATGTTGCATGCTATAGCGATAGCTTGATGTCCAGCAGCCTTAATTTCGCTAGCCACTTCATCGCAGGCACCCTGATTGCGGCTAGAGATGACTACTTTTGCGCCTTGCTCTGCCATTCGCATGGCAATCGCTTTGCCAATGCCTTTGGTGGAACCAGTAATGAGGACTACTTTATCTTCGAGGCTAAAAAGGCTCATTTATTCTCCTGATTGTTTTTAGTATTAAACTAGTTCTTTTTAAGCAGGTAGTAAATATATGCACTGCTAATGCGGTAAGCCGCTGTCATTTTTTTCGAACAGTGAAAACCGGTCCATAAACTAGCAAGCAGGGCGCACAAGGACAAGGAATTTCAACGTAAAAACCCGGTATTGACTTAGCTATTCTGTCCAATCACGCCTGCCTTTGGAAATACTAGTGCCCCCGTCAACAGGGATGACTGTCCCGTTGGTATAAGCTCCCGCCTTAGAGGCGAGATAGGTTACGATACCCACCATTTCTTGAGGCCGACCAACTCTATGCAAAGGGCAGTCATCCTCAATATCATTGAGATAATGCTCAAACACATAATCGGTCATTCGAGATTCGAAAAAGCCCGGCGCGATGGCATTAACCGTAATATTCTTAGGCGCCAAATCGACAGCCAGAACTTTAGTTAGATGATGAAGCGCTGCCTTGCTCGCGGAATATGCAAAAGTAGGGACTCTTTGTACAACTGGCACGTGAATGCCGTCCATCGAACCAATATTGATTACCCGGGCAGGGTCTTCAGCGGTACCCGCTAGCGTTAATAAGTCCACACAATCACGGGTCAAAGAAAACACGCCATTAAGATTGGTACTCACTACCTTTTCAAAGCCATCATCGGGGTAGTCCTCAAGCTTAGAGCCCCAATTTGCACCAGCATTATTGAGCAAAATAGAAAGACTTCCGAATCTTTCAGCAACGTACTTTACAAGCTGGAGCCGCTGCTGGGCGTTGGTGACGTCAGTCGCGACTGCAGCCACATCACCAAAAGCCTTAAGTTCACTAAGCGCCTGATCACATTTATCTGTACTTCGAGAAGCTATAATAACTCGAGCGCCATTATCAAGCAGACCCTTTGCCATTATTAAACCAAGACCGCTGCTGCCGCCGGTGACCAAAGCTGTTTTGCCTTCGATCGAGAATAAGTCTGCGATTTTAAAACTGTTGTTTGAACGCATGTCCAGACTCATATGAATTATGGCTCTTGAGAAACCTTAACTAATTGCTTGCCAAAATTTCGACCTTTTAGGAGTCCTCTAAATAGCTCCGGCGCATTTTCCAAACCTTCACCAATGCTTTCTCTGTGAATCACCTTACCTTCCCTGATCCAAGCCCCTAGCTGCTCTGTTGCTTCGAGCCAGCTATCTTTCCACTCAGTGACAACAAAGAATCGGTGCTCTGGCACTTCATCAAGCTTTTTCAAAATGTGGAAAGGCGTTTCTGACTGGGTAATATCTTCATCATTATAATTTGAGACATAACCACAGATTGGAACTCGTGCACCTGCGTTAAGCAACGGTGCTACTGCTCTGGTTACATCACCACCGACATTTTCGAAATAAATATCGATGCCATCAGGACAAGCTTGTTTAAGTTCTTCAGCTAAATTCCCCGCTTTATAGTCAATGCAAGCATCAAAACCCAACACTTCCTTTACGTATTTACACTTGTCCGGCCCCCCGGCGATGCCTACGGCACGCAGACCCAAAATTTTAGCCATTTGACCTACCACCGAACCAACCGCGCCAGATGCTGCGGCTACAACCAAGGTTTCCCCTGCTTGCGGCTTACCAACATCTTTTAACCCGAAGTAAGCAGTCCGACCAGGCATACCAACAACGCCAAGGTGCTCTGACAATGTCCCATTGGCCGGATTGACCTTCATTAAGCGCGGATCATCATCCTTAGCAACAATATGAGACTGCCACCCCATATGTGCCGCCACTAATTCACCCACCACAAAGTTGTTTGAAGTAGATTTAATTACGACTCCAGATGACTCGCCAGTCATTACGTCTCCGATTCCCAACGGCGCCGCATATGACTTAACGTCGTTCATCCTGCCACGCATGTAGGGATCAAGGGAAAGCCAACAAACTTGAATCAATATCTGATTGTCTTCAAGCTCTGGAATATCAACTTGCTCCATTTTAAAACAGTCATCGGTCGGCTCCCCAATAGGGCGTTTTGCAAGAACTACACGGTTATTCTGGGTCATAGTATGGTCACAGGTTGAGTTATAGTTTTGGTTATAGTTTTGGTTATAGTTTTGGTTATAGTTTTAGTTATAGCTTTGAGCTGTCGCTTAGATATTACCTTTGGTATTGGATAGCAAAAGTTTGACTACAAGTCTAATTTCAGCCCTAGAGTCTACCTTACATCAGCAGAGCTGGACAGGGCATTCATATGGCGCCCTGCTGCTTGTAAATAGAGTTCTCGCAACGCACAATCCAAGCTCGAGAGCCCGTCAATCAGCTCACCTTCACTAATCACCAGAGGCGGAATTAATCGCACAACCGAATTTCTTGTGGGAACTACTAATAATCCTTTTTGCATAGCTATTTCGGTTAAATGTGTAACTTGGGATTGTTCATATAATTGAGTGGCCCAGAGTAGACCACGCCCCCCGACCTCCTTAATCAGATCTGGGTACTTTTCCGCTAATCCACGCAAGCTAGCCGCTATTATCTGTCCTTTTCGCGCAACTTTCTCACTGACGTTATTTTCAGTGAGATGTGACACGACCGCAGCTACAACTGCACAGCCCAGAGGATTTCCGCAGTAAGTGCCACCATGGTCACCTTTCTCAATTGAAACACTTAAAGCCTTCGATATTGCAAAGGCGGCGATTGGAAATCCACCCGCTAGCCCCTAACCCATAGTGATGAAGTCAGCTTCGATGTTTTTTGCGCTATGTTCTATTGCGAAAAATTTACCTGATCGGCAAAAGCCAGTTTGAACTTCATCAATGATTAGGTAAGCGCCATGTAGCTTACATAAACCCGACACTCTCGAAAGATAATCATCCGGCGGCACTCGAACACCACCCTCCCCTTGAATGGACTCTAATATAACTGCCGCAGTTGACGAATCTATCGCTAATTCAATAGCAGCAATGTTGCCGAATTCAACAAAAATAGTATTGTTTGTAAAAGGCAAATAACGATCACCACTCTCTTTCCCTGGAGAAACCGTTAACGTGTTAAAAGTGCGTCAATGAAACGAACTTAACGTGGATATGACCTTGCTTCTGCCAGAGATTTTCCTAGCGAGCTTAATTGCAGCATCGATTGCTTCTGCCCCGCTGTTTACAAAATAGCTTTTGTCCATATTTTTTGGCAGCACCTTAGTTAACTCAAGCAGGGCACTTGCTCTAGCAGGCGAATAAGTAAAGACCGCATTAGGGCTTTGCATAATCTTAGCGCTTTGAGTGACTAGTGCAGCGGTAATAATCGGGTGAGAATGAACTAGGCAGGTGACACCCCACCCTGATGTGAAATCCACATCCAGCTTATCGTCACTGTCCCAAACTGAGCTTCCCAGACCCTTCTCAATCACCAAGAGAATTCGATCACAAAATGTAACGCCAAACTTATCTTCTGTCTCAATAGTATTCATGTTGTACTCCGCTGTAGCCTTAGCCGCCAAATAGATATCAATAATTAATTTTTGTTATAAGGCTAAACTTTTGATATAGCCCCAAGGCTGCCGCGTTTGTAGATTCAACTTGAAGGTAAAGCATCTTGCCGTATTCTTTTTGCCCCAGCCGTTCTGGAAATTTTAATAGACTTCTCACGACGCCCTTGCATCGATAACCCTATCGGTCACCCATTCTTAGGCGCCAATTGCACAGCCGTTTAATGTTACAAACTCGGTAGCGACATCTTGCAATGCAGGTAGTGATTCAAAGCCTATCTGCTGTAATTTTATAGAATTCAATGTGCTGCACCTTTTCCCAATACAAAAAAAATCCTAAGACGGAAGGCCTTAGGGGTTTTTGATTGTTTATAAACTAATCAGCTAAACCAAGGCCTCCGGTGTGAGCACATCGCGCGCGCGGCACAGTCGGCGGCGGCAATCGCAGCGGCCCTTATTGCTAACAAAGAATTAGCTAAACTAGAGTTAACTAAAAGAATCTGAGTGAATTAGAAGTAGCTAAAAGTTGAAACATTTTCAATCTCTTGATGAATAGTTTTGGCAATGTAATTTTTAAAACGCAGCCTGTCAACAGCACGTCTACATGAATCGGTTACTGATCTCGTTTAACTCTTCTAAGTTTAGTTCAAAAAGAGAATTATCAAAACGCAGCAGCTCAGGCTCCCGGCTCGTCACCATCCCCTCTATCACTAGCAGTAAAACATAAGCCAGTATTACTGTGGCCAACAAGGTAAACCTGTTCTTTAAGATAATTTTTTTCATAATCCCCCCTTAAGCTATTAATCGTCGATGAGTGGAATTTCATTCGGCATAGCGGCGCATATAAACAGAGCCAGCAATTAAAAGTACTCCAACTACCCAGCCAGCAAACATGTCGTAACTAATCAGACGATCAAAAATTCCCGAAAAATCAACTATTATAAAATTGTCCGGATCAAATCTAGTTTGCGCCCAATTTGAGAGAAACCTAGTGGTAAATATAAACTCTTCAAAAAAGCCCAATAGAAAATAAACTCCGATTGCCCAAAGCATCGGTGCCCTTCTCGCGAACCCAGAAAACAACAGCAACCAACCAACAAGTGGCAGCAGCCAGAGCACTGACGTTGCCAGAAAAAAATAAATTAAGCTTAAGTTCGCCGCCATTGCGGCAAGCATATAAGAAAATCCAGACAGCTCCGCCCCTAAGCCATAGCCAACAATGGTCAAATAGCAAATGGATAAGCTATACAACACAGCCATCGCCGCGACAGTAAAGATTGGGCTAACTATAACAATTGTCACTATTTTGGATATAACAGTCTGTAGATTTGAAATCGGCATAGATTGCCAAAAGAGAATGCTCATGTCTTTTCGGTCGTGGTACAAAGCGTTAAGTAGATAAATAACGCTGCAAAAAAAGTACACGACAACAAAAGGCAAGGACAATAACATTAACACCGGTGCGCTATAAAACGGGTTCTGGCCGCCGAACCACTCACCAACATAGCCCAGCACCTTACTCAATTGTTCATCGCTGAGCTGTGATGCCACTAAGAAATTGACAACAAATAGCACTATTGCCAGCACTGCCGGCGCACCAATCATCAGATTTCTATTTTCCCAAAACTCTTTCTTCAAAAGCGCAAAAAATTGCGACACCCTAAATTGATTCATTTCTCTGCCCCCTCATTTTTGCCACAAACAGATCGGCAACTGACGGTGTATGTACGCCCCCCAACGGTTCTAGATGAGCCCTTGGAACAGATTCAAAGGTATAAGACTTTTTACCCAGCAGGTTTCTAATATAAATTGGGTTAAGTGCGTCTGCTTGTGTAATTTTGTCGCTATCAACAAGCACCTCGGCATAGATGTCAGCGATGTCAGCCATGTTGGCATTAAGCACAATTTTGCCTTTATCTATAAAAATCAGATGGGATAGTAAGGTCTCTATTTCTTCCACCTGATGAGTGCTTATCAGAATGGTTCGATTACCATCATAGTAATCATTAAGTAATCGATCATAGAATTCTTTGCGGTAGATAATATCTAAACCCAGCGTAGGCTCGTCTAGAACTAAGAGACTAACCTCTATCGCCATAACTATTGCCAAATGGAGCTGGGTTACCATCCCCTTTGACAAATTTTTAATTCTTTTGCTGCTAGGGATCTCAGTAGTACTGAGAAACCTTTCAGCTTTACTGCGATTGAATTGAGGGTGAACCGCCTCAACGTATTCAAGAACTTGTGACACCTTCAACCATTTAGGCAGGATACCGACATCGGCAATAAAACAAACGTCTTCCATTAATTTATGACGGGCTACGCGTGGGTCACGACCTGCAACACTGATATCCCCTTCAACATCACAAAGCCCTATCAATGATTTTAAGGCAGTCGTCTTACCCGCGCCATTCGGACCAATCAGCCCACTAATAGCACCCTGTGGAATACAGAGATCAATGTTATCGAGTGCAACAAAATTCCCATAGGATTTAAAAAGGGATCGCGCTTCTACAATGTTAGTCATAGCTGATTCCTATAGCTTTAGCTCGATTAAGCTTTGCCGCGCCTAACGAGCTCATCAAGGGTAAAACCCAGCCTTTCAATCCTGCTAGCAATCTGAGGCCACTCTTTTTCGATAAATTTTGCTCGTTCATTTTTTGCCAGTTTATCCTTCGCGCCTTTAACCACATACATTCCAAGCCCCCGCTTTTTTTCAACTAGCTCTTCGTCAACCAAAATTTGCATTGCCTTGGAAACTGTTATGGGATTAATTCGTTGCTCGCTGGAAATATGCCGTACAGAAGGTAATGCATCGCCCTCGTTGAGAGCGCCATCCATTATCAATTCGACCAAGCGATCTCTTAACTGCAAGTAGATCGGCTCTTTGTTATTCCAGGTAATTTCCACTGAGAAAATCTCTTTGCTGACATAGTGTTATACATAACTATAACACCATATCAGCCTAAACCGACAAAAACAGCACGCGCAGTAGCAAGCTACTGATTTTAAACAAATATTTGGAATAAAAAGCACGGTGCCCGGGCGGGCACCGATAAGGTTTAACGGCGGCGCTTCGTTAGAACTACGTCTTGATCAATTAATTTCTGAATTTGGGCACTAGAAAAACCAAACTCAGTTAGCAGCTCAATACTATGTTCGCCGTATTTAGGGGGCAGACGCTTAAGGGAACCAGGAGTTCGAGACATTTTTATCGGCGTTCCTGTCATCTTGTACCAGTCTTTCTCAATAGTCATCTGCCGATGGTGAGTGTGTGGATGATCGACAACCTGTTGGGTGTTGTGAATCGGGCCAATTGCAAGACCTGCTTTAGCAAGGGTTACGCAAATTTCATGACCATCGATACGCATTAAGCTAGTTTCGATCTCAACTTTTAATTCGTCCCGGTGCTCAACTCGATTTATATTCTTAGTAAAACGAGGGTCATCGATCAGCTCCGGTCGGTCCAAGGCGTGGCACATCTTGGCATACGCCCCATCATTGCCAGCGCCAATAAAAACGTCGACTGTCT
>JBLHTH010000003.1:0-51143 GCA_047627195.1 Pseudohongiellaceae bacterium
CTTAACTTATAAGCCACTTATACTAAAACTTCAAACACAAGACCGCGGCATCACAGCGCCCCGCGAAAGGGCGCTTCGGCAAGACTGCAAGGTTAAGAGCGCCGCTTTCCAAACCTAAATGCGCTGCGCCATGCCTTTTATGTGATCTAAATTCCGTCCTAGCAGATTGGTTTTCAACAAGACCATAGCAGGCCCCAGTTTATTTCAAAGTCAGTTACTACAATCCGAATCGCTTATTAAGGTAAACTAAACTTTTTAACTAGCCTTTCTCTTTAATGACTGGCGTTGACGGTCTCTCATCTGAAAGAAGCCGTCTTTAAACATCTGAGCTACCATGAAATTTGATTTACATTGCCACAGCTATTTCTCTGATGGCAACCACTCGCCAGAATTCCTTATTGAGCGGGCAGTGGCGAACAAAGTCACTCATTTAGCTATTACCGACCATGACTGTGTGCAAGTTTTTAAACAGCCAGTGGAGGTGCCAGATGAGCTCACCTTGATACCTGGGGTAGAAATTTCTTGCGTCTGGAATGGACAAGAAATACATGTCGTCGGCCTTGGTATAGACGTAGAAGCTGAGCAACTCAACACACTCCTCAATGTGCAGCAGCAATCAAGACGAGAACGCGCTGCAGTCATGGCCAAGCGGTTAGCAAGCTTTACCGATTACGATCTCGAGTCCTACTTAGAATCGCTCCCCTGTATTTCCAGAACACGCAGTCATATTGCCAATTTCTTAGTCATGGAAGGGGCTTCTAAGAATCATCAGCAAGCCTTTAAGAAATACCTTTCACGCAAAGGTAAACTCTATTGCCCTGCAAGCTGGTGCGATCTTGAAGCAGCCGTAGCATGCATCAATTCAGCTGGCGGCTTGGCTGTGGTTGCCCATCCCAGCAGATATCCTTTTACTCGAAAAAAATTACTGTCCTTGCTGGGCGACTTTAAGCAGGCCGGAGGCGCCGCCATTGAAACTGCATACAGCAATCTAGACCCTTTGGCGCGCAAGAATCTTGAAGAGGTTTGTGAGAAATTGGATTTGTATGCGTCTTGTGGATCAGACTTTCATAGTATTCAAAATACTTGGACCGATATTGGTAAATTTCACAGTTTCGCAGCAGCGAAAAAAAATGCCATTTGGAATCACCCAGAATGGCATTTTAATCACAGCTCTTTTTAAGCGGACTCGCCAAAAAGCCTGAATATAACTCGAGTATTTTTCTAACGTTGTTATTTAACGCCTGCGTATTGACGCGACTACATCGCGAAAAATATCTAGTAATGTTTCATGTTTATAATCAGTAAATTCCCCTGCGTCCATGAACATTCCATGCTCTTCGCATGCCTCGTATTCAAGATGCTTTTGCTTAGGGTCATTAATCTTTTTCATTGGTGCACTGCAGCGAGGGCATTGAATATCTCTTACTGTGTTGTAAGTTTTTCCTACTTCCGGATCTCCGCTATCAGCAAAGTCCGCCATCCAGTCGCCTTTGAGCTTTTCAGCTTCTCCGTTGTCGAACCAAAGCCCTTTGCAACTGTTGCACTTGTCGATAACCACTTTACCGTGAAGGGTCTCGATTTTTAACTCTTGCATATCAGAATTGCATTTCGGACAGTCCATCTTAGTCTCCTTCAGTTCGCTTATTATTATTTCGCGGAATCGTTACAAAATTACCCACATACCTAAGTTTTACTCGGCTGCGACTTGCCAGCGCTTAATCCGAGGGCTTAAAAACACGAAGACTGATTCTATAAGATATTTCTCTCCATGATCAAGCCAAAATAGCAGTGTTAGGATCTCAAAGCAGCCATACTCCATTAAGTCAGCATTCACCTTCACTAGACTAGGATACAACTGAACACTCAAGCCGCTTACCCACGAGTGTATTAGGAGAGAGAAATCATGAAGGCTTTAAAATGTCTGAGCTTAACAATTTTGATGTCAGTGCTTTCGCTAAGCGCTCAAAACGCTATGGCCCTAACGGGCTCGGCCAATGTCAGTAGCGCCTGTGCCACCTTAGAATTTATGGCTAAACTGGTGGCCATTAATTCGCTGCTTCCAGCCGATTACGATGATATTAATGAGCTACGGGAAATCGAGGCTCAGCTGGCAGAACTCAATACCATGGTGTGCCAGCCCGTTATTCTTAGTGCATACACTCGCGGCGACAGCCGTTATGACAATGGCACACGGGTTTCTAACGATCTCTATTACAACTCCTGGTACTTTTCCAACAGACAGCTATTCATGGCCGAGCCTGGAGAAGACACCACAATCTACTACCCGAACGGTCGCATAATGGCGTTTCATTGGATGCACGGCGATCAGGCTATTTTTTGGCCAAACGGCAATTTGGCAACGAATTACTTTCGAGCATACGACGAAGAGTGGTACTACCCCGATGGCAATATAATTACGTATGAAGCCGGCTATTCTGGAGCGCGTTGGTTTTATCCGTTTACTAGACTTGATGGCGGCATCGGGCAAGAAGTCATAGCCAGTAATTGGGGAGTGGAAGATGAAAGTTTTACCTTTCTCAATTTTAATTCAAATGGCGTCCTAACTACCAGCAGGGAAAGAATTAGGCGAAAGCTGATTTTTGATGATTTTGATTTGCTTGACGTGCCGGGTATCCTATTACTTGTAACGCGACTGTACCAGAATTCAGATTCAGCAAAGCAATTTGCACCCGCAGACATAAACATTACGGGAGCACCGTTTTAGACCGCTGCCTTGCCTTTTATTGAAGAACCACTGCTACAGCCTTTAGTAGCTGTAAGTGGTGGATTCGGCAAGCAGGGAAACCGCATCCATTTCGCCCGACTGACATTTCAAAAGATTTTCCTTAGTCACCACGTGGACCTTATCTGATTGCTTAGAGCGCTCAGTCTCTTCACCTAGGTCTTCTAAAATGACGGATACACTTTCACTATTGGGCAGCTCACGTAAGGTTGCGCCATAAGTGCATAAAGTCGCAAACAATTTGACCTCGAATGCCTCTATTTCTTGCTCAAGCCTTACCGCATATTCTTTTTGCGCTTGCTCAGATCGCGCCTGCAGATCAGCAGCCTTCTCGAGGGCTCTCTCTTTAAGAGGCTCAACTCTCACCATAAACGCGTCATATTCTGCTTTGAAGTCGAATGAGGAGCTCGATGCGGCCAAAGACCTTTCATTGGTGCTGTCTTGCTCTGCTGAGTTTGCTTGCTCTGCGGAAGCTGCCTGTTCTGCAGAGCTTGCTAATAGCGCGCGCATTTCAGCCATCTTCTCTGAAGTTTGCACACGAAGGGTATCTAGTTCTTGCTGCAATTGAGCATAACCGGCATCGTCAACCGCGCCGGTGTTTCGCAACGAACGTGCGGCGGCGGCGGCTTGCTGGATAGAGGAATTAACCACTAAAGAAAAATCTACGCTGGCCATTTTTTCCATCAAGCCCTCTTGCGTTGCTGGGCCATCCGCTGACGCCGTTAAACTGGTATTCGCGGATTGGGCACTGATAGAGGCAAAAGGATTAGCTCTATTTATCGAGCGCATGGCTCGGCCAAGAGAGGAAAAACCCATCTGGTTTTTTTGGTTCGCGAGCGGCGTTCGAATTTCCAGAACCGCACCCTGTCCATACAGGTAAATACTATCAACACCGCCGAGGCGATTACCGAAAATACCGGTGGCCTGATCTAACTCCAATGACTCCTCTACAATACTAGAAAATATAGAAATACTTTCCTGTAGGGAATCCAGATTCAATTCTTGGCTGTGAATTCCAGCGGAAGCTACCAGCAATGACACCGAAAAAATAATGCTATTTAGTTTCATAAGCCGACTCCTATTGAACCTTGCCGCTAAAACTTACATATTGTGCCAGCTGCTCTAATGACCTAATAGTTTCATAGTCATTATTGGCAAGCTCCTGATAGCCAACGCGCATATCTTCTAAATCTTGCAACCGTTGCTCCTCAAAGAAAGCGTATATTCGCTCCAGGTTTTCCGCGGTGGTTTGCTGGGTTTGATCGAATACCACCTGCATCAATTGCATGTTATTACTATCTTGGCGATTTTCTATTCGAATGACGAAATCCGCTAATACCGCCTGTTGATTTTGCTGAAAAGACTCAAATCTTGACTCGATATCTACATCAGACTCAAGACCCGCAATCGGTGATAAGTCACCGAATGAAATAGATACACCCTGATCGCTAATAACTAAACTTGTATTTAGAACAACGAGCAACATCATCGCCAGC
The DNA here is from genome assembly GCA_047627195.1 of Pseudohongiellaceae bacterium. Lineage (GTDB taxonomy): Bacteria > Pseudomonadota > Gammaproteobacteria > Pseudomonadales > Pseudohongiellaceae > UBA9145. Next base: position 4,240 of record JBLHTH010000003.1, read on the forward strand.
GATGCTGCAGTGGGAAGCCAGCGCCAGATATCAAATACCCGACCTTGCGCTTCATTGCTCCTGTGCTCGCGTCTATATAATTCCATTACTCTGTCCCAGTGCGGAACTCGCTGATCTTGCCAGCTTTCCAAATTTTTTTGGACTAGCAAAAGAGATTCCAGCTCTTGATTGCACGTGTCGCAGCGCCGTAAATGACTTTCCATTTCTTGCTTGGACACTTCACTCAAGTCGCTTGAGAAATATTCTTTGGTTAAGTGTTCAGTCTTGGGACAAGACATTGGCTTCCTCCGATACTACTTTTAACTTTTTAAGGGCTGTATAAAAACGTGTTTTGGCTGTATTTACTGACATGTCCTGTAATTCTGCAATCTCTTCGAATGTAAGTGACTGAAAAATTTTACACTCAACTATCAACCGTTGCTCCATTGGCAATTCTGCCAACATATTGAGAACCTGCGAATTGAGCTCCTGCGCGTTGAGCCGATGCTCAGGTTCGGTTTTAGCCTCACTTGGCAAGCTGTCAAAAATATCGAAACCGTCATCGTCTGGCTTTAACTGCACTGTCATCAATTTCTTACGGCGATTCATGTCAACCGCCTTATTATGGGCTATGCGAAATATCCAGCTGCTAAATTTTGCATCCCCTCTAAATCGATGCAAATTCCTGTAAACCCCCAGAAAAACCTCTTGCATCAGATCCATGGCGTCAGTGGGATTCCCAGTCAACCTCAGACCATGATTGTAAATACGAGGCTCATACCTTTTAACCAATTTCTCCCAAGCATAGGCAGATCCATTGACAGCTGCCGCTATCAAAGCTTCGTCCTCGTCGATAAGACTCATTTCTGCCGCATCCCAAACCTATTCTCGATTGCAACGGACGCAACCAAGCGAATAATCCATTTCGCAGGATAGTGGTAATTAAGAATAAGTCGCAAGCGACAACTTAATAGTTTGAACTTTAAGAGTGGTTTATTGAGGATATTGATGAAGAGAATCGTCTATGAGCGCGCCCCAAGCGCGACTGAATGGATGGACGGATTTAACTGACCCTTCAGAATTAACTAAGGGATAGCCTTTTTCAGCCCATTCAAAAATGGAATGCTTGAGATTTCGGACGTTCGTGTAACCAAGAGAGGCAAGCTCATCAGCCACGGCCGCCGATCGATAGCCAACAGAGCAATAAACTATGATTTCTGCATTTTTATCGGGGACTAACTCTGCGATGCCTGCGCTTTTTGAACTATTTATGGCACCGGACAAGTGACTAACCGTGAACTCTTCCGCCTCCCTGACATCAAATATCTTAGGTGATGACGTTCCAGACTGTCGACTTTCATTGAGCTGCTGCGTGGAGATGAAACTCACGGCTGGAAATTCGCGCTCAATTTTATTATCCACAGATTCCCAGCTGACCCCAAATAAGCCAATGAAAAGTGAAGAAAGTGAGGCAGAAATGATCAGCTGTACCATGTGTATTAAGACCTAATGGCTGGTCAATTTATTGCTAAGCACAGACAGCTATCCCAGTATCTTATGCCAACCCAATTTGAACGACACCTTTTGAGCATCTTCAAAAACAACTAAGAAAAACTGCCCGCATGCGTAAGGCTGTATTTAGGCAGCAGCTTTTTGTTTACTTAAAAGCTGACTGGCAGCTCCAATAAAGGCATTGAGAGACGACGCGATAATATCTTTGCTTATTGCTACACCGCTAAACCTTTGGCCATCGCTCTTAATTTGGATATACGTAACCGCTTCGGCATCAGCCCCCTGCCCCAGCGCGTGCTCACCGTACTCCATAATTTCGAAATCTCGATGCAAAGCAACTCTCATGGCTTCAACAAAAGCCCCCAAAACACCTTCCCCTTCGCCATTTATCTCTAAAGGCTCACCAAAATAGTCAATGCTCGCCGAGAAAGTTTCTCGGCCATTGCGCTTCTCTATAGTGAAGTTCTCAAGGCTGAGCGCTTTTTTATTGCTGAGATAGTGCTGATTGAAAAGACCCCATATTTGGTCCGGATGAATTTCCTGGCCACTTTGTTCTGTGTGCCTCTGAACGACGCGACTGAATTCAATTTGCAGCCATCTTGGCAATTCAAAGCCAAACTTATTAGCAAGGACATAAGCGACCCCGCCTTTGCCTGACTGACTGTTTACCCGAATGACATCTTGATAAGTACGACCTATATCTCTTGGATCAATAGGCAAATAAGCTATCTCCCAGGGAGCACCCTCCTCATAAATATCGAGACATTTCTTTATAGCATCTTGGTGAGAGCCGGAAAACGCAGTGAAAACCAAATCACCGGCATAGGCTTGGCGCGGATGTACATCAATCTGTGTGCACTCCCTAACGACTGAGACTATTTTATCCATGTCGTGAAAATCCAATTTAGGGTCTATACCTTGGCTATACATGTTCATCGCCATAATGACGATATCCATATTGCCGGTTCGTTCACCATTTCCCAGCAATGTGCCTTCAACTCTTTGAGCACCCGCCATCACAGCGAGCTCGGCAGCCCCAACTGCACACGCCCTATCATTATGAGTATGAAGACTCACAATGACCGAATCTCTGTTATTAATGTTCCGGCAGAACCATTCTATTTGATCGGCATAGATGTTCGGTGTTGCCATTTCTACTGTCGATGGCAGGTTAAAAATAACTTTATTTTCAGGGGAAGGTTTCCATATGGCTGAAACCGCATTACATACTTGGACCGCAAAATCCACTTCAGTGCCGGTAAAACTTTCTGGCGAATACTCAAACGTCCATTTCGTCTCTGGAGCTAAATCTGCGCAGCGCTTAACTTCCCTAGCACCAACTTCAGCGATAGCAATAATACCGGCCTTGTCTGTTTTGAAAACTTTTTCGCGCTGAACGACTGATGTTGAATTGTAAACATGCAAAATCGCGCGCTTTGCTCCCTTAAGGGATTCAAAAGTACGCTGAATAAGCTCGGGGCGAGACTGAGTAAGCACCTGAATTGTAACGTCATCGGGGATTCTGCCTTGCTCAATCAAATCACGAACAAAATCAAAATCCGGCTGGGAGGCGGCAGGAAAGCCGACTTCAATTTCCTTAAACCCCACTTCCACCAACAGTTCAAACATTTTCGACTTTTGAACAACAGACATGGGTTCTATGAGCGCTTGGTTTCCGTCTCGCAGATCCACACTGCACCATGTAGGCGCTTCGCTAATCACCTGGTCTGGCCAGGTGCGGTCGCGAAGCCCAATGGGCTGAAAAGGCTTGTATTTGGTATGGTCAAACCGCTTCACGTTCATCTCTTTTTCCTTTTGGGATTTCTATTTCCGAGCTTCAAATTTGTTTAACTCTCAGCTCATAGCCAGAGAGTGCACAGGATAGAGGAAGTTCGAGGGTGATACTACTCATATTTACCCCAATATTAGGATAATATTAGATAAATACACCAAATTTGTTAACAATAATTTGCACAGAAGCCAATATCGAGGATATATTGAGTTTTGATCCCTCAGAAAGTGGAAATTAACCCCATGAAGCTAGACAAACTCGACAAGCGAATTCTTCAAGCCCTACAAAAAGACGGCACCATTACTAATTTGGAATTAGCTGAAAAAATAGGCTTATCTCCCTCGCCATGTGCTCGCCGAGTAAAGCAATTGGAAGAAGTAGGCATTATTGATCGACGCGTCACTCTGCTAAACCCGTCAAAACTCGACCTGAAGCTTACCGCCCTAATACAAATAAGCATGGACAGGCATACCCCCGACAGATTTGAAATATTCGAGCGAAAAGTAAGTAGTTTTCCAGAGGTCGTTGAGTGCTTATTAATAACCGGCCAATCAGCAGATTATCAACTCAAGGTATTAGTGCCGGATATGGAGCACTACCAAGCCCTTTTATTAAACAAAATCACCCGCATCGAGGGTGTCACTGACGTGCACTCCAGCTTTATTCTTAGAGAAGTTTGCAACAAAACCGAACTACCACTGGACCACCTTAGTTATAAATAAAGTGGATACTCCTCAACCCCTGCCCTTGTTTGCATAGCAGCGTAATCCCGCTCTTAGCGCTGACAGGCCAACAAGAAATCACTTTATTGTGGTGGTCGGTGGCAAGGGTTAAACACCGCTGAAGGGTAGGGCTATCTCAAACAGGACTGGCTCTAGAAAGCTAAAGCCTAAACAATCGATTGCAGGGTTTATGGGAAAGCGTTGAAACATCTGCGCCGCTCACTTCACGCAAGCGCTAATAACGAAATGCCGGCAGGGCCTAGAAGAAATGTTTAACTTTTTCTTTATAAGACCTGCTCATTTTTAAAGAAGAACCACAACTGAGTGTCAGATGAAATTCACCGTTGATATGAGAGGATACTTTTTCCACCCTTTCTAAGTTTACGATTGTCGAGCGGTGCACCCGCTGGAATATCGACGGATCAAGCTTGGACTCCAGCTCTTTCATAGTGGTGCGCATGATATGCGTATGCCCCTGCACATGAACACACATATAGTCGCCGGCGGCGTCTATCCAATCTATATCTCGAACTGGAACAAAAGTGATAGAAGAGCCATCTTTAATTGCGAGACGATCTGCATGTTCTACAAGATCTTCATCGCTCTCTAACAGCTCTGCAATTGCCGCTGGAGATTTCCCAGTAACGCTAACCACTAAATCCATCAGGCGTTGCTTTTCACCAAGCGCCACATTCTGCTCTTTCGCTTGTCTAGCCTTATCTATTGCCAGTGCTAGCTGGTCTTCCTCTACCGGTTTTAATAAGTAGTCGATTGCATGCACCTTAAACGCATCAATAGCAAAGGCATCGTAAGCTGTAACAAAGATTATAAATGGCATTATGTCTGACTGAATTTCACTGATCACTTCAAAACCGGTCATCCCCGGCATTTGGATATCAAGAAAGACTATGTCGGGCTCATGCTCAATGATTGCGGTCAAAGCCTCTTTGCCATTTGCACATTCTGCCGCGACAGAAATACCTTCAATCTTGGCTAAGCGCAAAGCCATACCTTGCCGGGCCAAATGTTCATCATCAACGATAATAACTTTCATAGCTTGCTCATTACTTTGTGTCATAAGGAATTACCACAGTCACTGTTAGTCCACTGGGCTGCGCATCTGAGAATGTAAACTCATAGTCGCCACCGTAAATCTCATCGAGCCGATTGCGTATATTACTGATACCGACACCTTTTGAAAGGACTAACGCATCTTTAGTCCTCTCACCTTCGATTCCAGGGCCATCATCGGTAACGGTTAACACCAAATTCTCATTGTGTTTATGCGATGAAATTCGTATAAGACCACCATCAATTGCTTTTGAAATGGCATATTTTATAGAGTTTTCTATCAGGGGCTGCAATATCATTGTTGGCACATAGGCTGCTTGCGCCTCAGAGTCCACATCCACCTCTATTTTCAATCTATCTGCAAAACGCACTTTCTCAATGTCGAGATACAGGCGAGAAGTTTCTAGCTCATGGGCAAGTGTTACTTTGTCTAAGGGCGAATGATCAAGAGAATAACGCAAAAACTTACTTAATTTGGTTACCATTTCATTAGCTTGGGTAGTTGCATTGGAGAGCACCAAGGTAGAAATGGCATTTAGGGTATTAAACAGAAAATGCGGGTTTAACTGATAGCGAAGCATAAGCAGCTGAGCTTGGTGGGCTAGCGCCTGAGAACGCAAACTGTTTTCTTTTTCTTCTTGAAGCAGCAAATAGTATTTGAAAATAAAATACAGCGCACTCCAAAGCAGCATCAGCGGGAAAGATATACTCAAAACACCGTCAAATAGATCCTGAACACTGGCGTTAGAGAAGTCAAAAATCTCTCCGTAGGGTAGCAACGCAATAAAATTTCTGAAAGGTTGCCACACAGTGGCCGCTAGTAATGATCCAAACCAAGCCACCAAAAACCGAATAACTAGGCCCTGCTCCCATACCAATCGATACACAAAGCGTAGCCCGAAAGTAACCGCGCCACCGGCAATAGCAGAGACACCAAAAACCATTGCGCGGGGAAAAATATACTCAGGAGGAACCGCGATCAAATCACGCAGAACAAGCAAACTAACCCAAAGAGCCCAGCCTGTAAGCTGAACAATCCAGAATTGTCTGGTTCTAGGTGCTAGTGAGGAATCTGTGGCCATAAAATAGTTCGAGTCTCAGCAAAGCTTTAGTCGAAGTGAATTTTAACTATATTTCACCGAGACTCGAATAGTTTGGCTTAGGGCAGCAGTGCAGCTACTGCATCCCGCTCTTCTCGAAGCTCAGTCTCAGTTGCCTTCATCAAGTTCTGACTAAATTCATTTGGCTCAAGACCGTGCACAATGGCGTATTCACCGTTAGCGCAGGTAACCGGGAAGGAATATATAAGCCCTTCATCGATGCCGTAACTGCCATCGCTGTGAATTCCCATGCTAACGATTTCACCATCGGTGCCCAGCGCCCAATCTCTCATATGCTCAATGGCTGCGTTTGCAGCGGAAGCCGCACTCGATAGTCCGCGGGCTTTGATGATCGCTGCACCGCGCTGTTGGACAGTAGGGATGAAGTCATCAACGATCCAGCTCTGATCAACGAGGCCGATTGCTGCATCTCCAGCCACTGTGCATTGATGAATGTCAGGGTATTGAGTTGCAGAGTGGTTACCCCAGATAATCATACTCTTGATATCTGTACTGTGAGTGCTGGTCTTGTTGGCTAACTGGGCAATTGCACGGTTATGGTCTAAGCGTGTCATAGCCGTAAACTGACCCGGTTTTAAATCAGGCGCATTGCGATAGGCGATCAACGCATTGGTATTAGCAGGATTACCCACAACCAAAACTTTAACGTTAGGATTGGCATTATCATTGATGGCTTTTCCCTGAGCAGAGAAAATTGCCGCATTGGCTTCCAACAAATCTTTACGCTCCATACCCGGACCACGTGGCCGCGCGCCTACCAGCAAACAGTAGTCTGCGTCTTTAAAGGCGACATTGGCATCATCGGTTTGAACAATGCCCGCCACCAAAGGGAAGGCACAGTCTTCGATTTCCATAACCGTGCCATTCAGCGCATCAAGAGCTGGTGTTATCTCTAATAGCTGTAATATTACGGGCTGATCGGTGCCCAGCATTTCTCCTGCCGCAATTCTAAACAAGAGTGAATAACTAATTTGGCCTGCGGCTCCGGTGACAGCTACTCGAACAGGTGCTTTCATTGATACGTAATCCTTTGATTAAGTTGATAAAAAAGCGATCTCACATACAGCTATTCAGTATAGCAGAGTTGCCCCAAAGATGAGAGAGCCACCCTTTGACTTAGGCAAAGTAGGAGAATCGCCGCCTTAAGACGGCTATTTGCTGATAAACATAGCATCGCCATAGCTATAAAAACGGTAGTTATTTGCAATCGCTTCTTTATAGGCGTTAAGCAAGATGTCTTTCGATGAAAGCGCACTAACTAACATTACCAAGCTAGAACTAGGAAGATGAAAATTAGTAATCAACGCATCGACAATCTTAAACTCGAACCCAGGGTAGATAAAAATATCCGTCTCCCCACTGTATGCTGAAAATTCTCGGTTCAGGGCACAGCTTTCAAGACTTCGCACTGAGGTAGTACCGACAGCAATCACCCTGCCGCCATTATCCTTGCATTTCTTGATCTTGGCACAGGCCTCCTCACTAACCTCTACCCACTCTTTATGCATTTCATGTTCTTCAACGGTCTCTGCTCGAATGGATTGAAACGTTCCAGCTCCTACGTGCAAGGTAATAAACGCTCGATCAACGCCCTTCTTATCCAACGCGGCAAGCAACTCTTCATCGAAATGCAGGCCGGCGGTCGGCGCGGCTACCGCTCCTTCTTTCTTTGCGTAGACGGTTTGGTAGCGCTCGATATCAAGAAACCTATCACTGCGTTTAATGTAGGGTGGCAGCGGAATATGGCCAACTTGATCTAACGCCGCCCCCGTATCCAGATCTAAAGGAAATTGAATTACATAAAATTCGCCTTCCCTCCCTAAAACCTCTGCCGTAATGCGAGGCTTTTCTGACGTCAGCTTTGATTTATCATCAAAAATCAGCTTAGTGCCGGGCTTTGCCGACTTGCTAAGTTTAATCTGGGCTAACGCCTGATTACCGCCTCGCATTCGTTCTATCAGGGCCTCAAACCGCCCCCCTGACTCTTTTTGGCCAAACAGGCGAGCCGGAATTACGCGAGTGTCATTAAATACTAATAAATCCCCTGGATTTATTAGGTCGGTGATCTCATTGAAAACTTTGTGCTTGGTTTGACCTGACTCAGGATTCAAACACAAAAGTCTGCTTTCACTGCGAACCGGCGTAGGAAAATCGGCAATTAAGCGCTTGGGGAGATGATAATCGAAGTCAGATACTTTCATAATCAGTTTAGTTTCAGCAGTAAAATTGGCGGCAAGGTTATACGAGAACCCATGTTAGTGAAAGGTTTGGCGTCGTCATAATTTTTAAAAAACATGATGTTCATTGCTACAAGTCTCGCAATTGGTATAATGCTCGCGCTCGGATAAAGCCTATTGTGCTTTGAGAGGCTAGGTAAGACTAATGCCAGTGTGGTGAAATTGGTAGACACGCCGGATTCAAAATCCGGTTCCTTCACGGGAGTGGCGGTTCAAGTCCGCCCACTGGTACCATTTTTAGGTCACGAACCTAAAAAATAGCTTAAGCCTTTAATATCATCGCCGATATTACTGGTGAGTGCTTGAAAAAAGTAGCATATCGATAGCTTACGATTAGTAAATTCGCGATATGGCAATTGAAGTCACAACAAAAGACGTTTATCTAATGAGTTTTGACGAAGAAGACAGCACAAATAAATACAACAAGAAAGATGACGATAAGCCTAAAAAGTTTTTCGGATTTGAAGTAGGAGATTCTTTAACTTATGGCGTTGTCGTACTCCTTACAATAATCTTTGTTTATCAAATCGCTGGGGTAGTTGCAGTTCTCTAGCCTGTGCTTTATTTGCCAGCCATAAGCAGCCGACAGTTGAAATTACGTCGGTAACACCCGGCACTATAGTTAATAGCTGACAGTTCTTTCCTTCGCTTTTGTCTTTTCTACTTGCCTCTCTTGCCCTTGCCGCGTTTATTTTTTTCTAGTTTCTCAGTTTTTAATCGGCGCGTTAATCAGCACTTCAAATAAAACTCTTGCCTCGGGCTTGTCGATACCTGTTCAGCTTTTCTTTAGCATGTTAAGTTACGCCTCCTAAAATTTACTCTGAAAGCTCACTTTAAACGTGAGCCCAACCGCAAAGGAATCGGTATGCCCAAATACAAAATAGCTCTTTTAGATGGTGATGGTATAGGCCCTGAAATCATGACCGAAGCAGTTAAGGTGCTGGATTTAGTTGCGCAGCGTAATGATTTAGAATTTGAGCTAGTTCACGGAGCATTCGGCGCTAGCGCCTATTTTGAACACGGCCATGCATTTCCAGACGCCACTAAAGCCCTCTGCGACGAAGCTGATGCGATTTTAAAAGGGCCTATAGGTCTGAGCTACGACGAATCAAAAAAGATACCTGTCGACATGCAACCCGAGCGCGCGGCTCTCTTGCCCCTGCGCCGGCGCTACAACACCTTTGCTAACATCAGGCCGGTCTTTCTGCCCAAAGAACTCGCTCATTTTTCACCCTTAAAGCCAGAAATAATAGGCGATGGAATCGATTTCATCATTATTCGTGAGCTGGTGGGGGGGCTTTACTTCGGCAAAAAAGAAACGGGGATCAACGCCGAAGGCAAACGCTACGTAAACGAGACCCTCGAGTACGATGAAGACCAAATCGCCAATATCGCTAGAGTCGCCTTTGAAACTGCGCAAAAGCGTAAAAAGGTGTTACACAGCATTCACAAAAGTAATGTTCTAAAGTCTAGCGTGCTCTGGAATGAGGTGATGGCAGAGGTGGGCGTTAATTACCCGGATGTGCAAGTGGTACCGATTTTAGTCGACGCTGCGGCAACTTATTTATGTTTAAACCCCGGCCAATTTGATGTCATGGTGATGGAAAACATGTTCGGGGACATTCTAAGCGACCAAGGTGGCGGAATCTTAGGATCACTAGGTCTTATGCCATCTGCCTGCCTGGGGCCAGAGAAAGCTTACTACGAACCTTCCCATGGGTCAGCTCCAGATATAGCAGGCCAACGTATCGCTAATCCATACTCAATGATCGGCTCAGTCGCGATGATGCTTGAAATGAGTTTTAACATGGAAAAAGAGGCTCGAAACGTTTGGCAGGCTATGCAGAGTGTTTTTGCTCAAGGTTATTCGACGCCAGATCTTTCCAAGCCCGGCGCAAATGTGAAAATGATCAGCACCAACGGCTTTGGGGATTTAGTGGTTGAGGAACTAGCTAAGCTCTAGATAACCACGCGAAAAATAAACACACTAAACCGGCTCTAGCAGAAAAAGCGGAGCCGATTTAGCCTGATTTACTTCGCACCCCTGCTTGAAATATCCGCAAAAGAATTACAAGCAAGTTCGTAAATTAACCTGATCTAGGGCGATGATCTTAGGAAGGGGCAATTTGACGTCTGCAAAATTCTATTACTGGTGTGGAAGCTAGGGCGCTGTTTGCGAACAATCAGGGTAAAGGTCGGTGAACAGTTAGCATCCCACTTCCTGACGACCAGCGCCGTTTAACAGGGGCCTGTTGGCTCAGAGTCAGCCCTAGACTAGATCCCTAGAGTAAATGCCTAGAGTAACAGGCGCAAAAATTCTGAAACTTTGTAGATATACCTCAAGCCAAGAATTAGTCTGCCATCTCGGCAGCTTGATGAAGCAGGATATTAATCATCCGCATAGTAGATTTAACTGCAGCCAAGACTTGGTTAGCATCCACACCTCGTGTTTTGAATTCATGCCCAGTCGCATCCCAGCTGATAACACATTCTGTTAAAGCGTCCGTCTTACCTCCACGAGGAATATGGACTTCATAATCTGTTAGCACCGGCATTATAAAACCTTTCTCATGAAGCAATGCTGAAATAGCCGCCATAAACGCGTCGAATCCGCCATTGCCAGAGCCCGAGCCTTGCAATTCTTTACCTTCCAATTTAACTCGAATACTCGCCGTGCTTTCAACGTTAAGACCACTGTTGATATAGCAGTTTAGCAAGGTGATGTAGTGAATTTCCTTACTTTGCATTACATCCGCGATGATGAATGGCAAATCTTCCGCGGTGATATTTTGCTTTGAGTCACCTAGCTGAACCACTCTTTTTAGAACCTTCGCTTGATCTGCTGCTGAGAGGCTTATACCAAGCTCATCAAGATTATTAATCAAAGATGCTTTACCACTCATTTTGCCAAGGGCATAGGTGCGCTTGCGAGCAAAACGTTCCGGACCTAGATTGGTGACATACAAGTCGCCTTTCATATCTCCATCAGCATGAATACCCGCAGTTTGGGTAAAAACATCCGCACCCACAATCGGGGTGTTAGCTGCGATCCATTTATTTGAGAAATTCTCTACCATTCGACTAAGGACAGTAATTCGGGTTTCATCAATACTTAAAGTCATGTCTAACTTATCGCGAAGCGCCACTGCTACCTCGGCTAACGATGCGTTACCCGCCCTTTCACCCAAGCAGTTAATAGTGCAATGAATCGTATCGATTCCGGCGGTAACCGCGGCTAGCGCATTGGCGGTTGCCAAACCGTAGTCATTGTGAGGGTGGAAGTCGAATACTTGCTCTGGAAAACTAGTCATCATGTCCGTTAAAGCTGATGCAACTTCTTGTGGTGACATCAGGCCTAGCGTGTCTGGCAACAAATAATGACCTATGCCTAAATGCTTTGTCGCAGTTATCAAACCGAACACATAGTCCTTGCTGTCTTTATAGCCATTCGACCAATCCTCTAAATACATATTGGCTCGCAGGCCTTGCGATTGGGCATATTCAACGGTTCTGGCGATATCCTCAGAATGGCTTTCCAACGTTTTCCCTAACTGTTGTCGGCAATGTTTTTCGCTGCCCTTAGCTAGCAAGTTAATCACCTTCCCACCGGCTTTCACAATCCAATCGACACTCCGCTTATGATCCACGAAACCAAGCACTTCGATTTGATCAACAAATCCAGCTCCAGTTGCCCATTCAGTAATTTGAGCTACGGCCTGTTGCTCGCCGTCCGAAACGCAAGCCGAAGCCACCTCAATACGATCAACTTTAAGGGACTGTAACAATGCCCGGGCAATATTCACTTTTTCATTAGCTGAAAAAGAGACGCCCTGTGTTTGCTCACCATCTCTAAGAGTGGTGTCCAGTAAAGATATATGCCGAGGCTTTGCGGTACTCATCGTTCATCCTTTAAATTTTGATTAATGCTTCTAAAAAGAGCCAAAAATCATGGTGGGCTCGCATTCTAGCAAAATCTTTGTCATTACGGGTAGCTGGCGTCAAGACCGCCTAATTTAGCGACCTAGGTAAAGCCTTGCCCAACGGTAAAACGGCATCAGCTTAGTACTGCTCCAGCCGAGCCATAACCGGCGAGTTGAATCTACGATTCAGCGCCTTGCTCGGCAATAGACTCAGCTACTTATTGCGCTATTCATTGCATTATATAGATAACAAAATGGGCGGCGCAGTGTGCCTCCATGATGGTTAAAACCGTTGAGATATCCTACAATCGCGTCTCTACATTTACGATTCTACTGTTAAGCTTCTTCAATTGCTGGATGACCACATAAAATGGAAACTCTAAATCATGCCGACCTACCACGTGCCAGGCTAATGCGCCGGCTTGCAGCATTGCTTTATGATGGGTTTTTAGTGTTTGCAATATGGATGTTGATCGGCTTTATATTGCAGCTAATAGCTGGGCCTGATACCAATGAACTAGTTGACGGTGTTGTCATAACTGACCCCGTAATGAGCGCTCTCCTTTTCGCACTAATGGTGATTAGCGCCTCAGGCTTTTACTTATGGTTTTGGCAGAAAAACGGGCAGACTTTAGGCATGATGTCTTGGCGACTGAAACTTGTAACAGAAGACAATAAGTTGGTCGGTTTAAAACAAGGGCTATTAAGATACTTCCTGGCTTGGCCATCATTCTTTTTCGCCGGCATCGGTTATCTTTGGCTTTATTTAGACAGCGAAGGTAATGCGATACATGACAAGCTTTCGCACACCAAGGTTGTCATTGTCCCAAAATCTTACCGCCCTTTGAATTAGGTTTTCATCCTCCTGCAGCTTAGAGCCATCACCAAAAAATATTCATTTTCTTATTTTAAAACAGGCCTTAAAAAGCTTCTTTCAAATCTAACTATGCATCCGCTGTCATCAGCAAAAGCAAATGCAGCTTTGCATTCTTCATCTTTGAAAGACTTTTTCCGATAGACCTCATAATCTGCAAGGCTAGCAAAACTAAACAGTGCTAAAGCAATATCATTGGCACCCTCTGCTGGCAAAAAATAGCCATGGTGCATGCCTCCAAATTTTTCTACTAAGGGGATCCAAAGTTTGGCATAGGCTTCAAATTCCCTTGTTTTCTTAGGGTCTATCGTATATTTCAGGTAACAGGTGATCAAAATTTTATCCAGCGATTTAATTTAACTTAACCGGCGATAGATGAGAGGGATTCTATCAAATTCAGCCTTGGTAAAACTTAAACTCGGTTTTGCTACTTCTTTAGCGACTGCGGCCTCAACAGCACAATCAGCGCACACGCCGGATAAGAACAAAACCAAGTATGCCGCACAGCCCAATTGGGAAAAGCACCGCAAGCAAAGGATCAAAGCCGTAGATTAAACTGGCCGGTTCCATCATTCGCTGAACAATAGTGAATACTAAACCGATGGCCAGGGATACAAAAACACGAAACCCCATGGTCGACTCCCTTAAAGGCCCAAACACAAACGAAATAGCTAACACCACCAGCGCCAAGGTGGCTATTGGCTGCGTTAGCTTTTTCCAAAACGCCAAATAATATGGGCCACTATCAAGCCCTTCAGACTCGAAGTATTTCGCGAGTCGGTAAAGCCCCGTTATAGATTGATCATCTGGCTCCACCAACAAAACACTGAGTAATTCGGGGGAAAGATCTACGTTCCAGTCTTCTTGGAGGTAGTGATTGCTGGAAATAGTTCGACTTCCCAAAATCGATTCGTCTATGTTTTGAAGGAGCCAATAATTGCCATTGTCTGACTCCACATACTCGGCGGTTTCAGCAAAGCTTGCCGAAGCCAAGCGACGGTCTTCACTTAACGTATATCTAGTAACTCCGAACAGACTTGTTCCGCCAGGGGCGATTGCATTAATGTGAATGAAATCGTTTCCTATTCGCTGCCAGTTTCCCTGCTCTGAGCCTACCGATGCATTCGCACTTTGCTGCACCGCACGATTACTTTTAGCGGTCTGTTCAAAAGATGGCGAAACATACTCGCCAATCAGCAAGCTCAATCCCATGACAAGGAAGGTTGGCTTAAGTACCGCAAGAATTATTCGGCCAGTTCTAATTCCTGCCGCCTGCATCACCACCAACTCATTATTTGAAGCGAGAACACCTAAACCAATTAACGCGCCTCCCAAGGCAGTAAAAGGCAACATTTCATACAAGCTGGTAGGCATTGTCAGCAACACATAGCTTATTGCATTGAGTAGACTGTAATTTTCATCTGTGTTGGCTATTTGATCGAGCAGGCTAAAAATTAAATCCAATGTTCCCATCAAGCCAATAACCACCGCCATGGACAGTAGTACCGTCCGGCTTATATGCTGATCAAGTATTTTCATGAAGCCGACTTATTAAGTACTAACTTTATACCACTGGGCTGATAAATGATGACGCCCAAAATGATAAACAGAGCATGCACCCACCAAAGACCGAGGGCTGGATTGATCTCTCCCTCAGCGACACCATCGCGAGAAAACTGTAAAAGAAAAAAGTAAAACGCATACAGCAGCGCCGCTGGAATCAGCTTGCTATAGCGCCCCTGCCGAGGATTTACCTTAGACATCGGCACAGCAATCAAAGTGATGATTGGAATAAGCAAGATAATCGAGAAGCGCCACTGCAATTCCGCTTGCTGCGCTAGCGAGTTGGAGCCGAACAATTCGGTCGTTCTTAAGGCGGCTTCCTCTACGAATTCTTCAAACTCCGCCGCTTGTGGCAATAAAATTGATTGGACATCAAACTGACCGACCGAAAAATCTCTCTGACCCGGACGGCCCTCATATTGCAATACATTTTCCAGACGCATAAACCGCGCACCGGACTCTGGGTCTATTTCTGGGATCGCCGATTCGGCGATGACTATTCTAGGGGCGCTACCGCTACCAGGCTCAGCCTCCGCGCCACCCCCAGCAGCGACAAAAACATTCTCCAAGCGTCGTCCTTCACCTCGAGACGATAGCCGCTGCGCGTAGGTAACGCGCTGGCCATCAGCAAAAGATTGAAATTGACCGGCCACAATAAGGTCAATTTCGGTTAATTGCGCCTGATTAAGCTTTAGCTGCTCGGTATTGCGAACCCCCCAAGGCGCTAGGGATAAGCTAACGAAGGACATTACTACAAGTACCAGCGCAGCGGCCCCTTGGGTTAGCAGTAGCAGTTTCACCTGGCTCATACCTGAGCCAAGTAAAACTACCATTTCATTGTCCGCGTACATGCGGCCATAGGCTAACAGGATCCCCAAAAAAAGAGCTAAGGGCACTATAACCAAAAGAAAATCAGGTAAGCGGTACAGCATCAGAAGCAGCAGAACATCAGATGCCAACTCACCTGCCACCGCTTGAGCCAAATACTGAATAAATCGGCTGGTGAGGGCCACCACCATCAGAATCAGCGAGACCGCCGCCATTATTTGCAGAATTTGCTTAGCCAAATAGCGAAAAATTATCACGCCTAAAATGCACCTTGTGTTGTCGCAAGCCCTTTACAAAGACAGAGCTTCATGGGCAATACAGAACTTAGACATAAGTGTACTAGAAGCGAGAAGCAGAATCAGCCAATGCTGGCTGGGATATCGCGGATTAATCCGTTAACCTGACTGGAGCCGTCGCTTAAGCCAAGTTAATCAATACTAGGCAACCTTGGCGCCACGGTGACCGAGCAATGACCTAAAAGGTGCGGGTATTTCACTTATTTGGTGACGGTCGAAATCGAAGAGAACGATGCCAAATTTGGCGCTGCACACAATAGACTCCAGCGCACTGTTGGCAATTTGTAACCCGATATCAAAGCCATAGCGGTTAAACTCACTCACCCCTACGTCAATAATCAATTGATCGTTGGCGAAAGATTCTGATCGATAATCTATTGCCAAATCAGTCACCACCATCCCGAGACCATAGATATTCCCTTCGGTGAAACCGAGGCTCGCAAGAAATTGAAGTCTTGCCTCATGAAGAATATTCACCATCGCCACGCTGTCCAAATGCTTTGCATAGTTAACATCGCTTATGCCGACAGTGCGCTCCATGCTGAACAGGAACTCTGGCGGCGATTCGACTTTCACTCTAGACATAGCAACTCCAAGACAATACTTTTGGCATTCTTTATGTGACAGCAAAGGTCTCATTTGGTTCAAATAAGATCAATTTTAAAACGGCTTTGGATTACAGAGTTTGGACCAGTATCGCTTAAAAATGAATAGCTAAATACGTAAAACCCTGCTCATATTTGGTATCTATTGCTTAAGCTATTGAATAACTTTAGGATTGTCGATCTCTTCAATTTACATTCTAATTCGACGCAGATACATACATGTGATCGAGATCAAAGGAGTTATCGAATCTAATGAAGTATTCAATCAAAGCCGGGGCCGTTGACAAAATTAATTCAGAGTGCGCCATTGTATTCGTTTGGGCCAAAGGCATTCTTTCTGATGAAGCGGCACTGCTCGATGCGTCAACCAATAAAGCCATCAGCAACGTCGTTAAAACTGGCGATTTCAGCGGCGCGTTGGCCGAAACTATTCTTCTCCATCAACTTCAGGGACTAAACGCCAAAAGAGTACTATTAGTAGGAGCAGGACTGGAAACCAAATTTGATGCCAAAAGCGCAATCAAAGCTATTCGAGCCGCCTATCAGGTAACTCAAAAACTTGCCGCCACTAGCCTGCACTTTGCTATAGCCAGCGTGACCGTAACTGATAGGGATGCAAATTGGCTTACCGCCAGAGTTGCTGAGGAAGGCGAAAGCAGCTACTACCGGTACACCGCAACAAAAAGTAAAAATCCAAAAGCACCTACCACCAAAACAGTCTCTATCTCACCAATTAATGGAGGAGGCCGCAAATCATTAGATAGCGCCCTGAAACGTGGATTTGCTCTCGGTAAAGCGATCAATGTAGCCAAAGAATTGGGTAATTTACCTGGCAATGTTTGCACACCTACCTATCTCGCCGAGCAAGCCAAACAGCTTGGTGAAAAAAATAAAAGTATCACCACACAAATCCTCGGTGAGAAACAAATGCAGAGACTGGGCATGGGGTCGCTATTGTCTGTTTCAGCTGGGTCAGCTGAAGAAGCTAAGCTCATCATTATGCAATATAAAGGCGCCAAAGCAGACAGTCGTCCATATGCTATCGTTGGCAAAGGTGTCACTTTTGATACTGGCGGAATAAGTCTTAAAGGCGGCAACGCGATGGATGAGATGAAATACGATATGTGCGGTGCTGCAAGCGTGATAGCAACCATGGGATGTGTTGCAGAGCTTAAATTACCTATTAATATCGTTGGCATAGTCGGGGCTGTCGAAAACATGCCTGGCAGCAAAGCCACTAAGCCAGGCGACATTGTCACCAGCATGTCTGGACTAACTATCGAAATATTAAATACCGATGCTGAGGGACGCTTAGTACTATGCGATGCCCTCACCTATACCGAACGCTTCAATCCACGCAGTGTTATCGACATTGCAACGTTAACCGGTGCAGCCGTTGCCACTTTCGGCTCCTATGTCACCGCCCTGCTTAGTAACAATGACGATCTTGCCAACGCGATAATAAAATGTGGCACAGACTGCGTTGATCCTGCTTGGCAATTACCAATGTGGGACGAATATCAACCCCTGCTAAACAGTAACTTCGCGGATATCGCCAATATTGGTGGCCCGCGAGCTGGCACTATAACCGCGGCCTGCTTTCTATCGCGCTTCACCGAAAAGTTTGCTTGGGCACATTTAGATATTGCTGGCAGCGCTTGGAATTCAGGACCAGCAAAGGGTGCTACAGGCAGGCCGGTGCCACTACTTGTTGAATACCTAAGTAATCAAAAAGCCTAATGGAGTGGTTTAGCTGATGGCAAGCGTCCACTTTTACACCCTAAACTCGCAGCGCTATGAAAGCGGCGACGTATTAAATGTTGTATGCCGCTTAACTGAAAAAGCGGTCAGCCATCAGCATGAGGTTTATATTTATACCTCCTCCTCATCACAGTCACAGCAGCTGGATGATTTATTGTGGCAATTCAGAAGCCCCTCGTTTGTGCCTCACGGCCAAATGACTGGCTCTGACATCCATCACGAGCAAGTCATGCTAGGCGACTCGCTTCCACCTAAAGGCTTTAAGGGCATGTTAATCAACTTATCCAATGCGCCCGTGTCGGCCGCCCAATTCAGTCGCGTTAATGAATTTGTCGGGCCCGATGAAGCCAGCTTATTTGCCGGCAGAGAGCGTTATCGCCACTATAAAGCTCAGGGTGTTGATATTGTCACTAATAAGATCTAAGAGAGCACTCGGCAACCAAATCAAAGCGGCAACCCTGAGAACTTAAGCATCAGTCCATCTCTACTTGTTGAAGTCCGGCAGAACCCCATTTCATGATGTATAATCGCGCCTTCAGTTTAAGCCAGCAGAGCCAGACCTCAACATTATGGAAAAGACTTACCAACCACAGCAGCTAGAAAATCATTGGTACAATACCTGGGAAGAAAGAGGGTATTTTGCACCTCAAGGGGAAGGTGATCCCTATTGCATCGTAATTCCACCTCCCAATGTTACTGGTCGCCTGCACATGGGCCACGGGTTCCAAAACGCCATTATGGATGCATTGATTCGCTACCACCGTATGCTTGGGAGGCAGACTCTTTGGCAGGCAGGCACCGACCATGCCGGTATAGCGACGCAAATGGTTGTAGAGCGCCAGCTTAATGCTGCGGGCACCAGCCGCCAAGAAATAGGCCGAGAAGCTTTTCTAGACAAAGTGTGGGACTGGAAAGAAGAGTCTGGGGGCATCATCACACAACAAATTAGACGCCTTGGATCATCAATTGATTGGTCACGAGAACGTTTCACCATGGACGATCAGTCCTCTAAAGTCGTAGAACAGGCTTTCATCCAGCTATATGATGAAGGCCTTATTTATCGCGGTAACAGACTGGTTAATTGGGACCCTAAGCTGCTGACGGCGATTTCTGACTTGGAAGTAGTCGCGGAAGAAGAAAATGGCTTCATGTGGCATTTCCGTTATCCGATCGAAGGCAGTGACGACTCGGTTGTCATAGCAACAACTCGGCCGGAAACGCTTTTAGGGGATTCTGCTATTGCTGTTCATCCGGAGGATGAACGTTATCGCTCCTTAGTTGGAAAAATGGTCAACCTGCCCCTATGCGACAGGAAAATTCCGATTATTGCGGATGAATATGTTGACCCTGCATTTGGCACAGGCTGTGTAAAAATAACTCCTGCCCATGATTTCAATGACTATGAAGTTGGCAAGCGCCACGACCTCCCTATCATCAATATCTTTACTAAAAATGCCAGCATCAATGACGAGGCTCCAGCAGAGTACCGAGGCTTAGACAGGTTTGATGCTCGAAAGAAAGTCGTAGCCGATTTAGAAGCCCTTGGGTTGGTTGACAAAATTGAACCTCACACTCTAAAAGTGCCACGCGGTGATCGTAGCGGTGCTGTTGTCGAGCCGTACCTTACTAATCAGTGGTACGTCGCGATTCAATCTCTTGCTGACCCAGCCATTAAAGCCGTCGAAGATGGCGATATTGAATTCGTACCAAAGAACTGGGAAAACACCTACTTTGCTTGGATGCGCAACATTCAAGACTGGTGCATCAGTCGTCAACTCTGGTGGGGACATCGAATACCTGCTTGGTATGACGATGAAGGCAAGATCTACGTGGCGCCTACTGAGAGCGAAGCTCGGGTTAAGTACAATTTGGCCGACGATTTAAATCTTCAGCAAGACCCAGATGTATTGGATACCTGGTTCTCTTCAGGCCTTTGGACTTTCTCTACTTTAGGCTGGCCAAATGAGCCTGAATTCTTTAATAAATTTCACCCCACCGATGTATTAGTTACCGGCTTTGACATCATTTTCTTTTGGGTAGCCCGAATGATTATGATGACTTTGAAATTCACCGGTGAGATACCGTTCAAGAAAGTCTACATCACCGGTCTCGTACGCGATGAGCAGGGACAGAAAATGTCCAAGTCAAAGGGCAATATTCTTGACCCTATCGATTTAATTGACGGCATCGAACTTGAAGAATTGGTCGAAAAGCGCACCGCTGACATGATGCAACCGCAGCTCAAACAAGCTATCGAAAAAACAACTCGTGAATCCTTCCCAGAAGGCATTGCCGGTTACGGTACTGATGCGCTTCGCTTTACTTTTTATTCATTAGCCACCACCGGCCGAGACATTAAGTTTGATCTAGGGCGCACCGAAGGCTTCAGAAATTTTTGTAATAAAATTTGGAATGCCGCACGCTACGTACTCATGAATACTGAGGAAAAGGACGTCGCAAGCAGTCTTGATAGCGTGCAGCTATCAATTGCCGATCGCTGGATCATCAGTCGCTTCGACAAAGCTAACGCAGATGTTCAGGCAGCAATTAACGACTTTCGTTTCGACCTTGCCTCACAAACTCTCCACGAGTTTATTTGGAATGAATATTGCGACTGGTACGTAGAACTTTCCAAGCCTGTGCTCTGGGGTGACGAGGCTGATCCAGAAAGCGCCGCTGTTACTCGTTTAGTACTCTTAACAACGCTGGAAAAAAGTCTACGCCTATTGCATCCATTTATGCCTTTTATTACCGAGGAGATTTGGCAAAAAATAGCTCCACTTACAGGCCAAGCTCACAGTAGCGAGGCAAGTATTATGCTGGCTCCCTATCCAGAGCTTAAAGACAATACAGATGAAGAAGCAGAACAGCATGTTGAGTGGATTAAAGGTGTCATTATTGCCATCAGAAATATACGCGGCGAAATGGATATCTCTCCCGCGAAAAATATTAACGTGTTTTTGCGAAGCGAATCTGAAAGCGAGTCTGAAAATGACCAACTAAGATTGGAGAATTATCGCCCCTATCTCGAAAAGCTCGCTAAGCTAGAAAGCATTCAATGGCTAGACAACAAATCCCAAGCTCCTAAAGCGGCAACTGGGATATATAAAGATTTAGAAATACTGGTGCCTCTAGCTGGGCTTATCGATGTAGATGCTGAACGTGCCCGTTTAAGCAAAGAGATTGAAAAACTCGCCAACGGACTTAAAGCGGTGAGTGGCAAACTCAATAACGCTAAGTTTGTGGACAATGCGCCAGATGCGGTCGTTGCTAAAGAGCGTGGGAAAGCAGAGCAGATGACCAGCACATTGGAAGCACTGAAGAGCAAACTGAAAGAATTGGACGAGCTGTAACTGTTGAGGCGTTAGCGAGGGGAAACTTAAGCTAGCGCAGCTCCTTAGGCATGCTGAAGACGATATCTTCTTTTACTCCGTTTAATTCCGCCGCATCAACCCCAGCCAAATCTTCCAGCTTGGCTATTACTTGCTGAACCAGAACTTCGGGAGCGGATGCCCCTGCCGTGACACCAAAGCGATGCTTTCCTGCCAACCACTTCTCATCAATATCTTGAACACTGTCAATTAAGTAAGACTCACAACCGAGCCTTTCCGCAAGCTCTTTGAGTCTGTTCGAATTTGAACTATTGGGTGAACCAACCACAAGAAGTAAATCGCACTCCAATGCTAATTGCTTAACGGCATCCTGCCTATTCTGAGTAGCATAGCAAATATCTTTTTTACGAGGCCCTTCAATGCTAGGAAACCTTTTCCTTAAGGCATCGATAACTTTCGACGTATCATCCATTGATAGCGTAGTTTGTGTGACATAAGACAGTTTTTCTGGATTATCAACAGTCAGACTTAATGCGTCTTCTACAGACTCAACCAAATAAATTTTGCCACCAAGAGAATCATCATACTGCCCCATGGTGCCATCTACTTCAGGGTGATTCTGATGTCCAATAAGTACACATTCTCGTCCCCCTTGACCAAACTTAATCACTTCCATATGAACTTTTGTCACTAAGGGACAAGTTGCATCGAAGACTTGAAAGCCTTTTATTTGAGCATCATCTTTAACAGATTGGGCGACGCCATGAGCACTGAACACGACAACTGAATTTCTGCCAGTACGATCAATTAACGGAATATCGCTTAGCTCTTCAACGAACACAGCACCGCGAGAGCGAAGCGTCTCGACGACAAATTTATTGTGGACAACTTCATGACGAACATAAACCGGCTCGCCAAAGATATCTAGGGCTCGGTTTACGATATCAATTGCTCGATCAACCCCCGCACAAAAACCTCTAGGGTTAGCCAGTCTAATCGTCGTTATCTGGCTAGACGCGGTTTTATTGGAAGCTGCGGGAATGAAGACCGCTTGTTTCAAAGTGTCCGACATAATGAGCTACAGTTTAACTTCTAAGGTTTCAACGGTTGCAGGCATAACAGCCAAGATATTGGCCTTAAAAACAATTGGTTTTCCCGCAAGTGGGTGATTAAAGTCTATGGTGATTGTCTCTTTCTTTATTGCCGCAACAATCCCGGGCAAATCAAATCCACCGGGGTCTTTAAACGAAACGACACTGCCAACTTCAGTTGGCACAAGATCGTCTTCAAACAGATGTTGGAATTTTGCGATCGGAAATGACTGAATGTTCTTGGGGTTGATCTCTCCGAAGGCCCCCGCTGCAGCTAGCGTTTCAACGAGCTCGCTACCTGGTTTCAAACCGATCAAAACATCTTCGAACCCCGGCAGCATACTGCCATCCCCTAAGCGGAAACTAGCCGCTGGCCCATCGTAGTTGCCGTCGATTAATTCCCCCGACTCAAGCGCCAAGGAAAAGTGCAAGCTTACTCGCGAGCCCTCTTCAATAATGTTTTCGATCTCTGCCTGCGTCATCTTTAAACCTTATTGTCTATGTTCGTACTCATCCCTGCACAAAATCACTACGCGAAGTAACGAGTCTCACCTGTACCGTCTATATTATCTACACAACGCTGGCATAGCGTAGGATGGTTTTCACTAACACCAATATCGCTGCTAAAGTGCCAACATCGCTCACACTTTTCATGAGCTGATGCGGTGATCTCCAGTTTCAATCCTGATAATTCTGTTTCTGTGGCACCGGCCGGAGCCTCAGCCAGAGGATTAACTGTCGCTCTGGAAACTATCAAAACAAATCTTAATTCTGCCTCCAGGCGCGCAAGAGATTCAACTAGTTCCGGGGCGCAATACAAATCAACTTCCGCACTTAGACTTGAGCCTATACTTTTATTTGCACGCTTAGCTTCCAACGCTCTATTGACAGCCGTTTTGACTTGCAAAATCTGATCCCAGAAGGCATCGCTAAACTTTTCGTGCTCCATCAACAAATCATTGGTTTCGCTGAAGTTCGACAGGAACACGGACTCAACTCGCTTACCCGGAATATGTTGCCAGAGTTCATCAGCGGTAAAACTTAAGATCGGCGCTATGAGCCTGCTTAGCGTCTCTAATATTTGAAACATAGCGGTCTGGGTAGACCTGCGGGCCATGCTGTTTGCATTTGTGGTGTATTGGCGGTCTTTAATAACATCCAAGTAAAAACCACCTAGCTCTATAACGCAAAAGCTGTGAATTTTTTGATACACATTGAGAAATTCATAAGCATGGTAGTGCTCAATAATTTCTTGTTGCAGCAGCTGACTTTTTCGAACTATCCAATAATCCAGCTCCATCATCTTTTCAGACTCAAGTTGGTCAGTTGACGGATCGAAGCCATTCAAATTAGACAGCATGAATCTAGCGGTATTTCGAATTCGACGATAAGAATCAGCAACCCGTTTAAATATCTCATCAGAGACAGTCATCTCCCCGCGATAGTCTGTCGCAGCAACCCACAGTCTCAGAATGTCAGCGCCATATTGCTTATAGATTTGACTTGGCGCCACCGTATTACCTACCGATTTGGACATTTTTTTGCCCTCGGAATCGACAAAAAACCCGTGAGTTAGCACTTGTTTATAGGGGGCTGTCCCGTTCATTGCGACCGCTGTTTTCAGTGACGATTGAAACCAACCCCGGTGCTGATCCGAACCTTCCAAATAAAGATCTGCAGGGTACTGCAGCTCTTTCCTTTTTTGCAGCACTGATTGATGAGTCACCCCTGAGTCAAACCACACATCTAAGGTGTCGGTAACCTTTTCATAGGCAGATGCTTGCTCCCCTAAGAGCTGCACTGGATCCAATTCAAACCACGCCTCGATGCCCTTTTCTTCGATCATCAACGCAACTTCTTCCACCAGCCTTTCCGTCTCAGGATGAAGCTCTTGGGTCTCTTTATTAACAAAGAGCGTGATTGGCACACCCCAAGTCCGTTGCCTTGATACGCACCAGTCAGGACTGCCTTTAAGCATCAGTTCTATTCTGGCTTTGCCCCAATCCGGAATCCATTTCACATCTTTAACAGCATCTAACGCCGAACCGAGTAAGTCCTTCTCGGTCATGCTAATAAACCACTGCGGAGTAGCACGATAGATTAGAGGGGTCTTGGTACGCCAGCAATGGGCATAGCTGTGAGTAATTATCTCATGAGTAACAAGTGCTTTTTCTTGCTTCAGAGTCTCTAGGACTAGCTCGTCAACTTTATAGACATGCTCGCCTGCAAATTTCCCAGCTGAGGATGTAAATATTCCATTTTCATCAACAAGATTTAAAGTGCTTAAACCATATTCGCGGCCAACATTGAAATCGTCAACACCGTGATCTGGAGCCGTATGAACTGCCCCTGTTCCAGCATCGGCGGTCACATGCTCGCCAAGGATTAGCGGCACTTGGCGTTCAAGAAAGGGGTGTTGCAGGGGCATATTCTCTAGAGACGCGCCCGCAGCTTTGCCGAGAATTTTAAAATCTGCACACCCATAGCGGGCCATTATTCCTGCAACCATGATTTCGGCAACTACCAGTATCTCTGGTCCTTCGCCGATATCGCACTGCACCAAGGCATACTCAAAATCCCCATTCAGACTAACCGCCTGATTGGACGGTAGAGTCCAAGGGGTCGTAGTCCAAATCACTACGGATACAGACTGATCCGGTGAGCTTAGATCTTCTCCTTGGAAAGCTGCTAAGAAGTCATCGCGATTCACAACGGGAAAACGTACATCAATTGCGAAGGATTGCTTGTCTTGGTATTCAACTTCAGCTTCGGCCAAAGCTGACGCCCCGACTACACTCCAATATACCGGCTTATAACCTTTCACAAGGTGTCCATTAGAGGCAATTTTGCCGATTGAGCGAACGATATCCGCCTCGGTATCAAAATCCATTGTCAAATAAGGGTTGTCCCAATCTCCTAATACGCCAAGCCTGATAAATCCGGCCTTCTGGATCTCAACCTGCTTTGCTGCATATTCCCGACAAGCTTTTCGAAAGTCAGCAAAAGAAATTTTCTGTCCCGCTTTGCCTTTTTTCTTTTCGACATTGTGCTCTATAGGCAAGCCATGGCAATCCCAGCCTGGAATATAAGGCGCATCGAAGCCACTAAACTGCCGAGATTTGACGACGATATCTTTAAGCGTTTTATTAATCGCATGCCCCAAATGTAGGTCCCCATTTGCGTAGGGAGGGCCATCGTGAAGAATAAATTTCGGCTTACCTGCGTTTTTCTCGCCAATTTTTTTGTAAAGATCTAACTTATTCCATTTTTCCAAAATAGCAGGCTCTCTTTGAGCCAAGTTGGCCTTCATGGGAAAGTCTGTCAGCGGCAGATTTAAAGTGTCTTTGTAATCAGTCATAGGTTTTATACTTCTGCGATTTTTTGCTTTTTATCCAATACTTCACGTACCTTAGCGACATCTATTGCTATCTGTTTTTTTAACGACTCAATGCCATCAAATTTTATTTCGTCGCGAATCTTTTTCTTAAATATAACTTCAATCGAGCGTCCGTAAATTTCTTGATCGAAGTCTAATATATGGGCCTCCAAAATAGCCTCCAGAGTGTCAGTTACAGTAGGCCGATAGCCAATGTTCACAATTGCTGGCAAAAATACATCTGCCAATCGGACCTCGCATGCAAACACACCATGCAGGGGTATGGTGTGGCGCTGAGGATTAACGTTACACGTTGGAAAGCCAATAGTTGAGCCCAATTGCTGACCCTTCACTACATCGCCCTTTATAGAATACGGACGACCCAGCAACTGCTCCACCAAAAAGAAATCGCCAAGTGCTAACTGCTCTCGTATAAACGTACTGCTTATCCTTTGCCCATTGCGCTCATAAGCCGCGGTTTCTAATACTTCAAAGTTGTTTTTCGCACCCCAAGCCTTAAGCATTGCAAAATCGCCTTTGCGCTTATGCCCGAAACGCCAATCATTACCAACAATAAAACTGACAATACCAATGCCATCGATGAGAATATCTTGGATAACCTCTTCGGGCGTTAATTCGGACAGCTTTTTATCAAACTTAAGCTGAAACACGAAATCGATACCAAAGCTTTCCAGAAGCTCAACTTTTTCTTTGAGTGAAGTGAGCCGAGCAGGAGATCGACCTCCTTCACCCGCAAAATATTCCTCCGGATGGGGCTCCAAAAGAATCACCAGCGAAGGTAAATTGAACTGCTCTGCTTTTTGCTTTAATTGATCAAGGATCAGCTGGTGCCCTAGATGCACACCATCGAACTTACCAATAGTTGCTACGCAGCTTTGCTGAAACTGGGAAAAGCGGTCAGTGTCGTCAAAAATGATCATGGAATATAGGAAGCCGAGTCACAAAAGCGCGAGATTATACTCTTTTTTCAGCAGATTTTGCAGGATTAGCGTTGCAATGGGCTCTGCTGCGCGGGAAATGAGAACACAGCAATGTATCAAAGCATCGCTTAAGTAGTTTGGTCTGAAGAGTCTGGGCCTTGAGTCGGCACAGGCGCCTCCTTAATATTAGCCTTCGCCTTTCGATACAGTACGCGAGCAAGGGCAAAAAAGGCAATAATCAGCACGCCCTGCCCAATAATGGCGTTAACCACGGAGATGGTTTCGGGCCGTTGGCTAATGAATATGAGATTGGTAAGCGTCGTGAGACCGGCTATCGTGCTTAAAAGCGCAACAAATAGCTGGATGTAAGCAATTAGTTTTTTCATCTCACTAGTATACGTACATACGTATACGCAATCTATATATGCAGCCTAGCAAGTGTGAGAATCAGGCAGAATCTTGCAACCTGTGAAATGACATAAAATAGTCATAACCTGCTGCACCTAAAAACCGGGTAAGCGTCTTGCGATCAGTTTTTCGAGCATCCACGATAATTAGCCCTTCAAGGGAGTCATTGAATCCAGAATGGACATTAAAGCAAACCATCTTCCCATTTAAGGCTAAATAGTGCCTGAGTAAAACAGGCACAGCCTTACCTGGATCACAGCGGCCAATTAGCTTCCCCAACATTTTTACGTTGGCCAACTCAGCCAGCATGTCAATAGTCCAAACCCTATTGCGCACTTTGAGCGGGGTAATTGGCTTGACCAACGCGGCAAAATCTTTTGCCTGAAAATTTGTTAGTAAAGTGTCAGCAATCAGCGACCTTGCTAAATCACTGTATTCTCTGGAAATGCTTACCGAACCAAATAGCGTATGGTACTTGGGGCGCTGAACCAATATTGCACCAATGCCGCGCCACAAAAGATTCAGAGATACCGGCCGGCGCTGATAGTCCGGATGAATAAATGAGCGACCCATTTCGATAGCACAGCCGAGTTGGCGAATGAAATTCTCGTCATATTCATATAACGAGCGACTATAAAGCCCCTTCACGCCGTGGGCGGCGACTATTTCATCCACTAAGCCGACTCGATAGGCTCCTGCTATTCGACTCTGCGCTTTATCCCAGAGGAAAAGGTGCAAGTAGTGGGGGTCAAACTCGTCGGAGTCTTTCGACTGACCAGTGCCCTCACCTACGGCCCGAAATGAAAATTCGCGGGCAATAGCAATCTGCTCCATCATGCTGCCAAGTTTGTCATAGGGGGCACAGTAAACATCAAATTCTTCATGTTCGATAAGCCTAAAGCTGTCTAAATTGATCAACGTAGACTGGATCTCAAGCTTGCTCGATTCACTGTCAAACTCATCGATCCCGTGATCCAAGTCACACTTAATTTTGACCGGCTCCTGAGCCAGAGCATCCGTACTCACTCGAATATACTCTGTTACGGCCTTAGGGCTTGTCAGCAGTCGAAGCTCAGTGGCGGGGATTGGCCGACCGATGGACAATGGCAAGTTATAATTCTGTTTATTAGCCAACTGCCTTGGCAATAGAACGGTACGCAGTCGCGGATGAATTCGACCCGCGGTGTAAAAATAGTTGCTGTTTCTGCCTCCGACATACACTGGGACACAGGGGCATTCATATCTCTTAATTAACTGGCCTACCAAGCGAGTCCAAGGCCGGTCTTGGACTCGCCGATGCTTATGCTCATAAGCGGAGACCATCCCTGCTGGAAAAATAAGTACCGCACCACCATTTTTTAGATGCTGATGCACCTGTTTGATGCCGCCAACATTGCTCGATGCGGCATTGGATGAGAGGACATCAACACCAATAAACATCTCTGATAATTCTGGGATACGCCGCAAAAGCTGATTAGTAAGAACGCGCAAATCCGAGCGGTGCTCAGCGATAACCTTTGCTATCGCCACTCCTTCCAAACCGCCCAAGGGGTGGTTTGCAACGATAAGAACCGGCCCCTTTTTTGGGATTTCGAGTAGCCGCTCCTCATTTTCAATCTGAATTGTAATGCCCAGCGCACTCAGCGAATGCTTCAGAAACTCATGGGCTGAGCAATTGGGTGGGCGCTCGTCATAGATATCAGCGAGTCGGTCCAAACCTAGCGTCTTCTCTAAAACACTAGCTAAAAATTTCGGCTTTATGGGCAGCCTGCAAGGATTAGTCATTTTTGGGGTATTGTTTTACTAATTTATTTTCATAGCGCCATGCTTTTAATAGCGCCAATATTCCGGGGGGCTTGTGGCCTAGTCGCCGGTTTTTGTCACCAAGTTTAAACAGCGTACTATATTGGTGCAATAGCGTTTTGATCGCGCTACCCAGCTTTGCGTCCCTATCCCAGATATTAATTGACTCCGAGCTAGCACCATTGATTTCGATAATTTCAAAATCTGTCCCTGCACTCAAACTAGCGGGGTCTTTAAACTTGAGATCGAGCCGCCCGTAGTGAAAACCGGGAATGTCGGCGAATATCTTATCCAAGGACTGTGACAGTTTTGTGCTAATTAAGCCTTGCGCATCGCGAAACACGGCACCGCGACAATGGCTCGCAGAAAAAACCAGCCTGTAGGGCTCTCCATTAGCTAATACCCGATCCCACGCCTGGGCGTGCCGCTCCTTGTAAAGATGCAGCAGCTCGCCCGCTCGGCGGTCAGATGCCACCAATTCAGCCAACGTCTCGCGGCCATTGCCCACTACATAGGGGGTGTATTTCAGTGTTAAAGAAGTCACTGTGCCTTCTTTAGCGTCTGGATGTTTAACATAAAAAACGCCAGCTTCAGCCTCCCATTGACTCAGCTGCTGAAACTGAATTACCCCGCCTACGGGAAATTCACTGATGTAATTGAACACCGCGGCCCTGTCCTCTAGAAGCTGAACCCCTGCTCCTCGACAGCCTACGTTGGGTTTACCCACAACTGGTAGCGTAAAACCTTGCTCCTCGAACAGTTTAACCACTGCCTCATTGTGAACGCTTGAAGCTTCAGCTGTAACTTCATACAACATCCAAGGAAGAATCCATTGACGGGCAGTTTCCCCTGCCGCATCAAACACGGCAGATTTGGCGACCCCAACCATGCCCGATAACGGTATCGCTGGATTAGCCAACAATGGCAAACTCAAACTTCTGTAACGGATAGAAAGCACAATCCACTGTGCTACCACTGGCATATAAACAAGCCAAGTTGGCCAAAACTCAAAAAAAGACGTCGACCTGCCACTCAAGTCGAGCGGTGGCATTCCTGCTGGCACATAAGGAATCACGCTTGGCACCTTGGAAGACTGAAAAGCATCAGCAGGGGGGGGCTTCAATAGAGGATGCTCAATAAGGGAGTGCTCAAAAGAGGTGTGTTCAAAAGAGGTGTGTTTAAAAGGGAAATATTCAATTAGCTAGAGTTCCTGTTCATAGCCATATGACCGTAGCCATGAACTTTTTGTTGCGGCCAAGCTGTTTTTTTAATTTTTACAAGAATAGCATGTTTTCTTTTTTGAATTTCTCTACAAAAGAACTGCATCAGCTGAAAACTTGAAACACCAATTATCTGGCTGTTCGAAACCCAAGTAAGTCCTAGCGGTGCCGCTATACAACTATGTTTAGTAAATTGATCATCACTGTTTTTGTCATTGCTGTCGCTTTTGTCGTTCTCAGGCAAAGAAACATCAATCGGGGCAAAAACACGCGACAGGCCGGAGCTGCTAATGCGCCTAAGCGTCGAGCTGCCGCTAAAGACATCGAAAAAGATCAGCTATCGAAGGATATGCGGATTGGGGCCTATCTATTTTTGCTATTAACCGCCTGTATCGGTGGCACGATGTACTATTTTCAATGGCAAGACGATCACAGCATCCTCACCATTAACTTGTACCGCGATAGCCAAGTCGAACCGATCAGCTATGAGGTGTATAAATATCAGCTGCGTGAAAAGTCTTTTATCACTATTGACGGACTATCGGTTGCCGTTGCCGGAAGTGAAAGAATGGAAATAATAGGCCTCGAATAAACAGAGTTTGACCGGCTGGCAACCCCTGCTTGTGCTTTCTTCTTAGCGCGCCAAATTAATAAAAATCTAATTGCTCTGACTAGTTTAGCCAGCACGAGTATTATCACGACGCCCATGAGCTGACTCCAAAGCGTAGCGCATTATTTTTTCGATATCACCATCAACGCTTATCAACACCAACTCGTCATGCTTCATGACAAAAACCGATATAACTTCCAAGGTATTTCTTGCCAAATCCATACCCGCAAACACCCATACGTTTTCGCCATCGTCCCTGACCCGGACTATTTGCTCCCAGTGAAGACTAGCGTCTTTTTCTAGCAAGGCGCCTTGGAAAGTTTGGCTAGTGAATTTCTTATCTGCTTTTTGTCCAAGCACTTTGTAAACCGCCATATGGACCCGATCAATTTCAGACAAACTCGAATCATCAAAATCAATAGCGCCTAGGAAGTTGAACATTCCTGCACCAATATTTATGGCGATTCCCTTCTCCAATGTAATCTCTGGGTTTTGCTCGAGTATGGCATTTCTTATTGGCCGCATTGGCCTGTCCGAGAAGGACATGCAGCCTGCCAACGTAATTATAGACAATACTAATATTAAATTTTTCATAAGCCGCCCAACGATTACGTTAATCGATCTCTATGTCGGTAAGCTCGGGTATATCAAAGCGTCGACCAAGAGCACTAATATCCTCGGTGCTGATATCACCCACTATGTTAACTAAAACTATTTCGCTAGGCTCAGCCACCATTATCGCAACCCCTTGAATTCGCTGTGCGTCTTCAGAAAGGCGAAAATAAATATCCACATGATCTCCATCTTCGCGCACTCGAACTACACGGTCCCAACCTTTGGCATCTAATTCCTCGGCTGTCTGATTCATTGATGCAGATATTTCATCTATGTTTATCGCATCGCTTTCGAAAACATTGACCGTCACACGGAGCAATTTGGACATGAATTCTGCTGCTTGTTCATCTTCAGTGCGAATTAAATTTGTCATCATGTTTAACAGCGGCGCTTTAAGACTTACTTCAACCTTCGGCTCAACACTTGCTATAGCCGTCAACTTAGAAAAGTCCACGAAACCTGGGTGATTTTCGATAGATCTATCTGCAGCTACCGCAAACGGGGCAAAGGCGCAGATGATTAGTGGTACTAGTACTTTTTTAAAAAATTTCATGTTGATACCTCGTTTTCTAGCGGAGCCAATTGAATCGGTCGAGATTAAATCGGCCTAATTAGTTCAAATCCAACTTAAATCGGATCGTTTTGCATTACCCGACTACCCTCGTTAAGTCGGTTTGAGCGTGAGCGATCGAACGATGCATTAAGTGATTCCTGCAACGGTGTCACTACAAAGCGCTCACCAATCATGACTTCAGTGCGCTGGCTAACGTCATTTAAATATTCGATTGCCAAATTCAGATCCAGCAAAGCTTTTTGAATTTCTTCCGCGCTATAACTCTCGACAGTAGCACTCGCTGCTTGTTGATTAGGTAATGGCACTTCGCTCTGCAGTAGTTCACCACTCATCGA
Organism: Pseudohongiellaceae bacterium; assembly: GCA_047627195.1. Lineage (GTDB taxonomy): Bacteria > Pseudomonadota > Gammaproteobacteria > Pseudomonadales > Pseudohongiellaceae > UBA9145. Next base: position 36,826 of record JBLHTH010000003.1, read on the forward strand.
AATCACCACCACAGTTAATGCCAGAGCAGGAAGCGCTAAACGCAGGGATAACGGCGTCGCTGATAACCAGTCATTAATCGGCTGCCAGAAACTAGCGGGCGAGCGTGCAGGGATAGGCTCTGGCTGCCGCCCTAGCTGAGAAATTCTGTGTGCAGGCTCTAATGTCAAATCACTGCAGTCCACTAATGGCAGGTCCATCACGGCGTCATACAAATTGCGGGCAAAATGCAGTTCTTTAGCGCAGGCTTGGCAGGAATGAACGTGCCCCATGAACACTTCTTGTTGCGCAAGAGCAAGCTCGCCATCGAGGAAACTATCGATTTGCAGCTGAACGAAATAACATTGTGAACCACTAGAAGTCTGCATAATTTTTGCTCAATTCGTCGCTCAAATAGTTACTCAATTAATTGTTCCGTGATCGCGGTCAGGCTCTGTTACGCCCGCCATCGAACTATTAAATAAATCCCTTAAGGTTTTATTCTCTCTAAGTTTTCGTCTGGCCCGATGTAAATAAACCTTCACCTGGCTCTCACTGACATCCAAACTTTCTCGAATATCCAGATAACTGGCCCCTTGGATATCACGCAGTATAATGATACTTCTAAATGGATCTTCCAAAGTCTGGATGGCTTCCATTAACTTCACTTTGTAAATTTCTTGGTCAAGCTCAGCCCCTTCCACACTATCGGATGCCTGTTGCTCCACTTCGGCATAGCTGTCAACGTTCTCGTTTCCAGGCTTTTGGCGTCTGACATGGTCGACTACAGCATTATGTGCTACTCGCATTAGCCAGCCACCCACCTTCAAGTGATCTATACTCTGCCAGTGCTGCCAAAGCTTGATAAAAACCTCTTGAGTCACATCTTCTGCATCCGCTTTAGCGCGCAGGCTGTAATAGGCGAAAGAGAATATTCTCTGCCTATGCTGATCAATGACTTGTTGGTATTGCTTTAACATTGTTTATAAAGACGGAGGGTGTGAAAAAAGGTTACAGAAACACTCGAAATTTTATAAGGCGAGAATCAAAGAAGAAAATCAACGGTTTAAACCGTTACTCTATCTCATTCAATAAGGACTGTTTTAGTCATTTTGATATAGTATCCCGGATTAGCCAACTCAACGCCGCTGGATTCATGCAAAACCATAAAATCATCCTCTTTCTTATGCTGCTCCCTCTGCTTGCCACTAGTCAAGCCGCTGAAGAAACCGTGTTCATCAATGATGACGTCGCGATCAAGCTCTATTATTTTGCCCCCGGCCCTGAATTTGAAACCCCACGCCTAGCTATCTTGCTCTCGGGTGGCTCCAACGATGAATATATGGCTCAGGCGCAGTACTGGATAGGCAAAGAAATGGTAACCCGAGGCTGGGCCATAGCAGTGCCCATTTCACCTAAAGGAAGGAAGTACTTTGTTGAAGACACCGCTGTGCTTCCCAAGCTTCTAGATTTTATCCATGACACTTACGAACTCGACGATCGCAAGCCGCTGCTAGTGGGGGTGTCTGGCGGTGGCAGTGCCGCTTTAGCGATAGCCGCACAATCTCCAGCGCTCTATGCGGGCGTTATAGCGACACCGGGGCGTATTTGGGACCCATCAAAGTTCAAAAATCTTGATGGCTTGCCGATTTACTTAAGAATCGGCGAAAAAGACAGTTTTCGATGGAACAAACTGCTTCCTGACATGATGGATGTACTCAATAACGCCGGCGGCAACCTCGATGCAGCCTTGATGCCCGGGGAGAAACATATATTTGAGCTGAACTGGGAAAATTTTGATGCTTGGCTAGGTAAGCTGCAACAGTCTTCACGTATATGAGGCAACCGATACAGCCAGAAAGGCGCTACCCGCTAGTAACGATCCTCCTCAACCCAGTAATTACTTACTAGTCCGTCCACAAACTCGATTGACAAAGTCTCTATACGTTCTGATTCAATATCCACCGAAAATACGAGAAAAACCCCAACTTCTGTGTCTTTCTCGGAGCGATTTCGATATTTCCAAATTTCAGTACCATCGGCATAATTCAGCTTGGAGACAGGCTCTCCAAAAGAACTTCGCACCCAAGCTTGGTCGCTACTACCCAGTTCAAGTCTGGCAACATCGCCGTCATCCCAAACCGTAAGGATTGATCTTGAATCTGAATCAACCGTCACCAAGCACCCTGTAAGCGTTAAACCCACCGCCATGGCTATTATGTTTTTAATCATCCCTTTATCCCTCATTGACTTAATACCTCATCGAACATGTTTATGTGGCAACTAAAAAGCTATATGCATCGGCTTATGTCTAGTAAGACGCTGCACTTTATAAAAGGTTACAGCTCACCATAGACAATATGACCAAATTTTCCTGAATCAAAGCTTAACCAAGCCATTTATCTGTCGAAAACATCATATAATTGCACGCTAAGTATTCTTATAGCTGAACAACCAACCGGACTTACATGCTTTCTAAATTCAACCAGCTTTTCCCTCTTTGGGCATTACTGCTTTCTATTTCGGCATTCTTCGCAAACGGATTCTTCTCAGCTTTTGAAGCAGGCATCATTCCTTTGTTAGGAATGGTCATGTTTTTAATGGGGCTAAATCTTAAGACGATAGACTTTTTGCAAATTATTAAAGAGCCTAAGCCGGTTTTAGTCGGGGTGACGCTGCAGTTTGTATTAATGCCAGTGTTCGCACTGACGCTGTCAGCTATGCTTCAACTATCAAACCAATTAACTGTGGGCATGGTTCTGGTTGGCTGCTGCGCCGGCGGCACCGCCTCTAACGTTATTTGTTATTTGGCCAAAGGCGAACTCGCGCTGTCCATAAGTATGACCCTGGCTTCTACCTTAATTGGGGTGGTTCTTACTCCTGCGCTAGCGACCTTTTATCTTTCTGAATCAGTAAGCGTTGATATATTTGGCATGTTACAAACCATGCTAAAGATAGTCTTATTGCCTCTTATTGCAGGATGCGCTATCAACCACTTTGCAGCAGCCAAAGTAGCAGCAGTTGAATTCCTGTTACCAACTCTTGCGATTACCTTAATACTAATGATTATCTCTATCATTGTTGCACTCAATGCAGACCGGCTCATCGATATTGGTATGGTGACAATGGTGGCAGTGGTTTTACATAATTTAGGAGGCTTGATGGGAGGCTTTTATATTAGCCGCTTATTTGGTTTCGACCTAAGAAGAAGCCAGACCATTGCCATTGAAGTTGGGATGCAGAATTCAGGACTGGGGGTAGCACTGGCATTACAGTATTTTTCTGCCACGGCAGCCTTGCCCGGCGCACTTTTCAGCGTTTGGCATAATATTAGCGGCTCCTTATTAGCGTCACACTGGAGTAAAAAGAGGAGCTCTCTTGAATATGTTTTACAGGATGATGAGCTTAAAAAACCTGAACCTTGAGACTGATTTTTGTAGGATTAATCTACCTCCCACCCTGCCCTTTATTGCGCATTTAGCAGCCCGGTCAAGGCCTGTCACCAACCTTCCGACTCTTGAAGAATTGCCCGACCTAGCCCGTCCGCTGGCCCTGCAGATCAATAAGTCACATGGCGATTTTTATGGTGACGTGCTAAAGTTTTGAATACTTTTACTGTGCACAACAAGTGACTAATACAGCTATTTAGACAAGTACTAATGTAAGTACTAATGCAAATACTATCAAAGTCACGAGCACAGCGATTACTTGCCAGCGAAGTTTCTTAGCTGGTCAACCCACCGCAGGAGAAGAACAATGAAATTGATAAGCGCAATCATCAAACCCTTCAAATCTGATGATGTTCGCCAAGCACTGTCGGAAGTCGGAGTGAATGGAGTGACATTAACCGAAGTCAAAGGATTCGGACGTCAAAAAGGACACACAGAACTCTATCGTGGCGCTGAATATGTGATCGACTTTCTACCCAAAGTAAAATTAGAAGTCGCTGTATCCGATGACATAGCTGACCAAGTAATCGAAGCTATATGCGCCGCGGCTAACACAGGAAAAATTGGCGATGGCAAAATATTTGTCACCAATCTTGAGCAGGCCATTCGTATCCGTACCGGCGAAACCGGCGATGATGCTTTGTAAATGAGTGATTTGATAAATGAATAATAAAACCAAAATATTCGCGCTTGCAGGGCTAGCTTTAGCATTTTTTCCTTCATTGGCGTCTGCTCAGGATGAACTCTCTGGAGCAAACACCGCTTGGATCCTTACCTCAACAGCACTCGTTCTTTTCATGACGCTTCCGGGCCTGTCACTTTTTTACGCGGGCCTAGTAAGAACCAAGAATGTGCTATCTGTTTTGATGCAGTGTTTCTCTGTGGCGGTTGTCATTTCACTGCTGTGGTTAGTTGTTGGTTACAGTATTGCGTTCGGCCCGTCTGAATCTGCTTATTGGGGAGGCCTCAGCAAAATGTTTTTCAGCGGTGTCGTGGTCGATTCCATGTCCGGCGATATTCCCGAAACTGTATTCGCCTCTTTCCAAATGACATTTGCCATAATCACCCCAGCCTTGGTGGTAGGTGCATTTGTTGAACGTATAAAGTTTTCTTCAATGCTTCTTTTTAGCGTGCTATGGACCTTAATCGTTTATTTTCCGGTTGCCAATTGGGTATGGGGCGGCGGCTGGCTAGGACAGCTTGGCCTGATCGATTTTGCCGGTGGCACTGTAGTCCATATCACTGCTGGAGTCGCGGCTTTGGTCTTTGCAATTGTTCTTGGACCTCGAGACGGTTTCTTGAAAACCCCTATGATGCCTCATAATCTCACTATGAGTTTCACCGGCGCAGGCATGCTTTGGGTGGGTTGGTTTGGCTTTAACGCAGGTAGCGCACTTGCCGCCGACGGGTCTGCAGGAATGGCGATGCTGGTGACTCATCTTTCAGCGGCCACTGGCGCACTTACCTGGATGATTATTGAATGGCGCAAATACGGCAAGCCAAGCGGTCTCGGCGCTATCACCGGGATGGTTGCTGGCTTAGCAACGATCACTCCTGCCTCTGGCTCAGTTGGGCCCGCCGGCGCGCTAATTATCGGTCTCACCGGTGGCATCGTTTGCTATGTTTGCACCAACTATTTAAAGCAGAAACTACGGGTTGATGACTCGCTGGATGTTTTCCCAGTGCATGGGGTTGGCGGAATAGTCGGCACTTTTCTAGCCGCTATTTTGGTTTCGGACAGCTTAGGGATCTTTAGCGGAAATGGCTATGCACAAGGCATGACTATGGGGTCCCAGCTTGGTGTTCAAATGCTTGGGATTGTCGTGGTTGCGCTTTATACAGCCGTTCTAACCTATTGGCTGATTAAGTTGGTTGGCATAATGACCAATGGCATACGTGTCACGAAAGATGAAGAGCAAATCGGCTTGGATATCACTGACCATGACGAACAAGGCTACTCAATGTAGCCTTGTTCTAAGCACACCTACATATAAAACGTAGTTAAAGAAGGCCGGGGTTTCCCGGCCTTTTTTGTGTCCGCGACAAAAAGACTGCGCGGGTTTAAGGAAGGACTCGCTTAGCGTCGGTGATATTTGATTATTCGAGTAAGGCGCTGGGATGTCGGTTGCGAACAACCAAGGCCAAAGGACCGTGAGCAAACAAACTCCCTGCCCCTTACCGCCAGCCAAATCAAATCAAGTTAAGCAAGGTCACTCCACAGGTGAAGACATTTCCGTCTCACCACCCTTCGCCTTGATTGTTAACATGAAACATCTCCGCCACTTAAGGCTTGGTAGCTCTAGTCTAGTTGGCGCAAACATGCTGTGACTTTGTGAATATTCAGCACGCTCGGACACTTATGATTCGCCTGCCATTCGCCTACCCTTCACAAAACTCGGCGCTATAGAGTTTTCTTAAGCGTCGTAATTGCGTAGACCAGCTTGTTTCCCGCCATATCTGTAAAGTGTGTGGCAATCAAACAGGTGCTTCGGCCATCCTTAATCAATTCGCCTCTAAGTAAAAAGCGCGGACCTAGAACCGGTGCAAAATAGTCTATTCGCATATTCACAGTGGAAGACCACTTGAATTGTGATTCTTCGGTGAAAAGTGTGTGTACCGTATAAATAGAAATCATATCTACATAGGTGCCGGTAAATCCTCCAAACAATTGATCTCTGGGATTAAGTAAATGCTCAGGCAGATGCACATCGACTTCTACTAATCCGCGCTCTTCGGTTAGTACCTTCCACTTGGATGATTCGACGAGATCACCAGCGCTGTGACCTGGCTTCATGAATATGGGCGTCTCTTTAGAGACCTTAACTTCTCCCGACATTTCAGCTCCTTTGAGGGATAAAAAAATACTGCGCAGAAGTCTAACACGGGGGATGCTCAACCCGTTTAGCTTGAGGCCTAGCACGCGAGCGCAAACTGTAAAATGCAAACCAAACGCTTATCCTCTGCGCGTTCTTTACCAACCTAAAAAACCAATCAATTCGTGGTTTTAACCACAACAAGTGGCGAGAAGTTTCAATCCAAAGCCAAGAGCTATTCCATGGACCTCCCTAAGCCATTGATAATTAAGTATAATTAAAGTTGGCAAGCTTATTGCTAATCCCTATACAGAGCAACACACTTTAGGGCTTAAACCCAGAACGGGCAGCAAATAAAGAGGGAACACCATGCAGACTACTAATCATACCTTTCGTCTAGGTATCGCGTCAGCGCTAGCAATTTTACTTAGCAGCTATTTAATAGACGTAAATGCCGAAGCAAATGAGGTTCGAGATATCTCAAAAATCAACAGTGGCATTCGCATTGAAGAAAATGACAGAGTAGGCGATGTCTCCTCAGTCAATGGCGGCATCAGAATTCAACGCGGCGCAATCGCATCTGAAATAGGCACTGTAAATGGCGGCATTGATATAGAAGATGGCGCCGAGATAGATGCTGCAGAAACAGTAAACGGAGGCATAGATGTTGGTGAAAATGTCACCATTAATGGCTCACTAAAAACGGTAAACGGCGGAATCAAGACCAATCCCGGCACGACCATTCGCGATGAAGTGGTTACTATAAATGGGAAGATACGACTACGAAATACCAAAGTAGGGTCAGACGTTCAAACTTCAAATGGTGACATTGAAGTGCGCTCAGGCAGTACAATCGGAGGCGACATTATCGTTAGATCTAAATCCTCTTGGATTGGCCGGCTATTTAACTTCAATAACCGGCTCAACGATTTGATCATCGATGTCGACTCAGTTGTCGAAGGTGACATTCACCTCTACAGAGAAGTAAACCTTAGAATAGATGCCGGCGCACGAGTCGGCAATATCATCGAGCACTATTAGTAAATTGTGCCTGAACCTGCAAGACCAGTTGTCAGATCAGCCTAGGTGTAGGTCGACAACTGGTCTTTTTTATACCAAACCTTGGCTAATTAAAACCTGATTAATCTTCTTTTTGGTAGTGTCCCATGAGCATGCCCGTAGCGAGAACGTGGCCATCGATAGCTTCTAACATTTCTACTTTATTAAGGCCCTCAGGAAGCATCAGATCGGCGTCTAATGCATATATTCTAAAATGGTAGGCGTGAAGCTTGCCGTCAGCTGGTGGGCGAGGACCAAAATAACCTGCACGGCGCAAACCATTCAGCCCGTTTACCATACCGTCTAAGCCTTCAATATCGGTTACGACTGCATCTTTAGTTAAGTTCCCCGGCAGACCATTTGCATCAGCAGGTATGTTGTAAGCAACCCAATGTACAAAAGGCTCTGGCATTGGCACTACAGGGTCATCCATTACAAGCGCAAGTTGAACTGTGCCAGCAGGCAAGTTGGACCAAGCCAAGTCAACAGAATGGTTGTCCCCATACGCACTGTTATACTCAGGAACTGTTCCGTGATGCTCGAATGCGCTGCTGCTTATTACGATGGTGTCTTCCATCTCTGCGGCACTCAAAACTATGCCACTTAAACATGTCGCCAAATACAACGTCCCTGTCACTAACCTTTTTAAGCTCGTAAAAATAGAACTCTGACTTCTACTATTCATATCTCGCGTTCCCTTTAGATTTATTAAAATTTTCACATTTCTTATCTCTTAATCCAAATCTAAAAATCTTAGGCCTTAGCTTTCGTACTTACGTACTCTGCTTGCTCTGCTCGCTCACGCAGCAGAAATTTTTGTACTTTGCCTGTAGACGTTTTTTCAATAGGACCAAAAACTATTTTCTTTGGTATTTTAAAACCTGCCAACTCTTCCCTGCAGTATGCCACCAGCTCATCGACATCTAGCTCTGCACCGGCTTTTATGCTGACAAATGCACAAGGTACCTCCCCCCACTTTTCATCCGTACTGGCGACCACTGCCGCTTCAAGAACCTTTGGGTGTTTGAACAATACTGACTCTATTTCCAGTGAAGAAATGTTTTCTCCACCGGAAATTATAATATCTTTAGACCGATCCTTGATTTGCACATAACCATCGGCATGCCATACCGCCAAATCTCCAGAATGAAACCAGCCACCGGCAAAAGATGCTGCCGTGGTTTTGGGATTTTTTAGGTAGCCCTTCATCACTAGATTACCACGTATGAAAATCTCTCCCATTGTGGTGCCATCTTTTGGCACAGGCTTTAACGTTTCAGGATCAGCTACCATCAACTCATCTTGCAGCGGTGCCCGCACGCCTTGCCGAGCTAATAGCTCTGAGCGATCATCTATGCTGAGATCTGACCAGCTATCCTGTGGAGCACAAACCACACAAGGACCATAGGTTTCAGTTAGACCGTAGACGTGGGAAACACCAAAACCCATTTTCTCCATACCGGCAATTACAGCCGCAGGCGGCGCGGCTCCTGCAGTCATCGCCGACACATGATGCTCTATACCCTCTTTTAATTCATCAGCAGCATTGATTAAGGTGTTTAGCACAACCGGCGCACCACAAAAATGTGTGACTCTATATTTTTTAATCGCATCAAAAACAGCATCGTCCCTAACATGACGCAGGCACACGCTCGTGCCAACCATTGCGGCCAAGCCCCAGGGGAAGCACCAACCATTGCAATGAAACATTGGCAGTGTCCACAGGTAAGTTGGATGAGCGACCATATTCCAGCATAGCGCATTTGAAATAGCGTTTAGATAAGCACCGCGGTGGTGAAACACCACACCTTTTGGATCTCCGGTGGTTCCTGAGGTGTAGTTCAAAGAGATAGCTTGCCATTCGTCTTTGATTTGAAAACAACGATAGTGCGAATCACCATTGGCGATGAACTCCTCGTAATTTATCTCGGCTAACAATTCTCCACCTTCAAAAGACGGATCATCAATATCGATTACTAATATTTCATGTGCGACTAACCTCAGCGCTGCTTTTACAGTGCCACTGTACTCACGATCAGTGAACAAAACCTTAGTTTCAGCATGTTCTAAAATAAAAGCAATTGCCTTGGCATCCAATCTCACGTTCAGCGCGTTGAGTATTGCCCCGGTCATCGGCACACCAAAATGAGCTTCAAATGTTTCAGGCGTGTTCGCCCCCATAAAGGACACCGTATCTCCCTCACCAATACCAATCTTCATCAGTGCTGATGCAAGCAAACAGCAGCGTTTATATGTCTGTGCCCAGGTGAATTGAGTCTCTCCGTGAATCAATGACAGCTTATCGGGATAAACACTTGCCGCGCGCTCAAGAAAACTTAATGGAGTCAGTGCAGCAAAATTAGCGTCATTTTTATCTAATGACTGCTCATAAATATTGGTGTCACTCATAACGTCGTTTTATCCTTTTGTGTTTCCTGAAGTCTTTTTCCAGAATTGTATTTTTATAACTCTAGATTTATGACTCTAAAGTTATAAGAGTGGCTTACAAACCCCATCAAAGGCCTTTGGATTTCCATGATAGGCCGGGCTAGTCGATTGTTGAAGAGTATCCCATTAGCGCTTTCATGCTCAACTAGCTCAGCAATATCAGTTTGGCCCCTACTATCTCAGCTCAGATCCTACTATTTAACTTAAGGTCCTTATGCAAAGTAGCTACTGTCGAAATTTGTCTATTCCTATCCTAGCCTCTCTCTTAAACCACGCAGCGTGTACTGAAATTACTTACCGATCCGACCATCATCGCTTTTCCTGCCGCGTTTTTATGATTTGCTGTCAAAGGAGGTCTCCTGCTGCGGCATATTGACTCACGTTCATTGAAAATCGATCACTGCAACAAATGTTTGCGGTAGAATATTCAAATGACACAAATACGAGCCATATCGGCCTTTTTCAGCAACCTCATGCTAGACAATCTTGATGAGCGCAGCTCCATTCGGCAAGGCTTACAGCGTCTGCTGTTACTGCGATCCTTTGTCGCTGCCAGCGGACTCGTCGGTTTCTTACTTTTTCAAGCCCTGTCTAACCTGCAAGGGCCTGTGACATTTATTTTGAGCATTGTTTTGGCAATATTTGCATCAGTAGCCTTTGGCATTTGGAGGCTGAGTGCCACGAGCGTTATTAGCAATGCCGAAGTTTTCGGCCACTTGCTGTTTGATGTCTTTTTCTTAGTTTTATTACTAATAAACACTGGCGGCGCCAGCAACCCACTGATTTCCTATTTATTAGTGCTGTTGGCGGTTACAGCTACTTTACTTCCAAAACCCTATGTCAACAGCTTCGCAATAAGTGGTATCGCAATTTATACGTTTTTCATTTTTCTCGATTTACAAGTTGAACACCAACAGGATATGGACACGGCGGGTCAGGAAACATCTTTTCAGCTGCACTTGGTTGGCATGTGGGTGATTTTTGTAGTGAGCGCAATTCTAATCAGCGTTTTCATCACTCGCATGGCAAAAACGATTAAAGTAAGAGAAGCGACCCTCGCGAAATCGCGAGAGAACGAAATACGTAACGAGCAGTTAGTTGCAATCGGCACGCTCGCAGCGGGCACCGCTCACGCCTTAGGCACACCACTATCTACCATGGCAGTGCTACTCACTGAGTTAGACCACCGTGATGTAAACGATTTAATTATCGACGATGTCAAAGAAGATATCTCGCTGTTAAAACAACAAGTGACTCGCTGCAAGAATTCCTTAGCGGAACTTACTCGTTATTATAATAAAGACAGCCGCGAATCTAACCTTCCTATACTGCTGTCGGTATTCAGTGCTGAAATAAAAGACTACATCATTAATATTCATCCCACATCAAAAATTGATTTTGATACTGTCTGCGCACCTGACATAAAAGTGGCATCGGATTTAAGCTTAAAGCACGCCATTATCAATATCATTGAAAACAGCATAAAAGCAGCCAACAAAAGGGTTCTGGTAAGATTTAGCACTTCAAAATCAATAAGTGACCAGCTAGAAATAGCGATCAGTGACGATGGACCAGGGATACCGGCTGAGGTTTTGGAAAAAGTAGGAGAGCCCTTTATATCTATGCGAAAGGAAAGCATGGGAATAGGTATCTTTCTTGCCAACGCTGCCGTTCTAAAACTTAACGGCACCATAGAACTATTCAATCTCAAGCAAGGCGGTGCTGAAACATTAATTAAGCTGCCGCTTCCACCCTCGGCGGTGACATGATCAAAGAAAAAGACACGATATTATTAGTGGAAGACGATGACGTTTTTTCTAGAGTCATCTCTCGCGCTCTTGCTCATCGCGGTTACGAGGTTTTTCATGCAGCGCAGGTAGACTCTGCCATCGCGCTCATTGAGACCAAGTCCTTGGATTATGCGATTCTAGATTTAAACTTAGGTGGACATACCTCTCTTGAGCTCATCCCTCTATTGAAAGAAGCTAATTCACCGATTCGGATTTTAATCCTCACCGGCTATGCGAGTATCGCAACCGCTGTTGAAGCGATTAAATTAGGAGCAGACAACTATCTCGCCAAGCCTGCCGACACCGATGAAATCGTCTCGGCACTCATTAAAAAACCTGCCGGGCAAGCGCAAAAAACAGATGCCAATATGGAACCTATGTCAGTGAGACGCTTGGAGTGGGAGCATATACAAAAAGTACTGATGGAAAACGAAGGTAATATTTCAGCCACGGCAAGGCACTTAAAAATGCACCGCCGCACGCTGCAACGAAAACTCCAAAAGCGGCCAGTCGCCAAATAAAGACTAATTCCGTCTCATCAGTCATGTTTAAACAAAACCAGCAAGTTGGGCAATTATCACCTCGGCGCTGATTAATGTGACTAGGGAGGGGGGGGGTTAGGCTGTTTTGGACCCATAAATCCATAGCCCGATAGCCCGATAGCCTTGGACGTATTTCCTCCCGAGCGCACGACGCTCAGCGCGAAATAATTAAGCATCCGGACCAATAAAGCTCCTCGCCAAAAATCGCCAATACGACCCCAAGCAGAGAGAACACACCAATGACAAATAAAAGCCCGATTTAGGTGGTGTCATGAGGCGGCGCCCAAAGCCGATTTAAATCCTTTTTCTTAAGCACTAACCCCGGCTGCTAGCTCAGCAGATAAATCCATTGCTGCGCAGCAGCTCAGGCCATTTGCAGCGAAAAATACTCTTGAAATATACACTGACGCATTAACTACCAGTTAACGGCGGGTTAACGGCGCCATCGTAAGATGACGACCGCCGTCCAGCATCATTGTCTCGCCAGTAACTATTTGGGGGCCCGTAATAAAATACAGAATACCATCGGCGACACTTTCCGGTGTAGCTGTGGCGCCAAGGGGTGCATTTTTAATATTAAAGTCCATGACTTTCTTATATTGCTCTTCTCCCAGCCCCTCCAGTAACCAATCCCCAGCAATAAACCCAGGACACACAGCATTTATGCGCATTGAAGGTCCTAGCGCCCTAGCCAATGATAAAGTCATTGTCACCATCGCGCCTTTAGACGCCGCATAAGCCACTGAACTGCCAATACCAGTCACCCCTGCTGTGGATGCTACGTTAACAACTGCACCGCCGCCCTCGAGTTTTTCCATGGCTGGCGCAACTGCTCTAATCATTTGAAAAGCTCCCACCACATTTACCCCATAAATACGCTGGAAATCCGCAGCGTCTAGCCCCTCAAGGTCACTGTGTTCGACAAATTTAGTAGTGCCTGCGTTATTAACTAAAATATCGATGCGCCCCCACTGGCTTAGAGCAGCCTCTGCCATGGCCCGACAATCACCATCTTCAGCCACATTGCCTTTAAAAATGACGGTCTCTCCTCCGAGCGCTTCACAAGCAGCAGCTGTTTTTTTGGCACCTGCTTCATTGGAATTGTAATTTATGAGTACCCTGCAGCCTTTTGATGCCAACAGCTCAGCGGTAGCAGCACCTACGCCGCTGCTGGAACCTGTCACAATGGCGACTCTTTCCTGTAACTCTTTCACTCGATGCTCCGTCTATTAGATAATTTAGTAGTGTTTAAAAGTACCATAGTTTAGCTAAAAATCCTGTCTTAGACAGAGCGCCGGTAGCTGCGATGAACCGATTCGATAAAACCGTTGCTAGCCATTGCATTCAGCCTTCATATGGTTACAATACGTAACACTTTTAAGGAGATACAGCCCCTTAACAGCACTACAATCCTTTTCAGCCCGCTTCATGTAGGCCGTTTTTATAATTAGAGAAAATTAGTCAATACATTCTGGCATCTGAGTTATGACGGGCACCGTATTGATGGTTACTTATTTGGTAAAGGCAGCGGCTCTTAACAGCGGCTCATACGACAATGAGTATTACTAGGAGATTTGAGTGAAAAAGCAGCAATTGGTAGCAATAGCCATTTTCGCAGTGGTTGTCATCTGGATGCTAGTGCCTAGAAGCACTGACCGGAGCAGCGCAGACTTAAATGGGCCCGCGCGTACTATTCAAGCAATCTCTGAAGGACAATCGGCCAGTGAAAACCCCGATGTCAGCACAGTAAGAGCTATCCGCGTTTCTCCTCAAAGCTACAATGACAAAATTCGCGTACGCGGCAGAACTCAGGCTTATCGACAAGTTGATGTGCGCGCAGAAGTTGCTGGCCGAGTAATCGGTGAGCCCATCCCAAGAGGCGCCAGAGTTATTGCGGGTGACACCCTCTGTGAAATCGCAGTGGACAATCGTGGAGCTGACCTCTTAGAAAGCGAAAGCCGCTTACTGCAAGCACAGTTTGAATATAATGCTTCCGCTGATCTGCAGGGTAGGAAACTGCAATCAGAAGTCGCTGTTGCTCAATTTAAAGCGGCACTTGAAGCTGCTAAGGCTGGAGTCGCTCGAGCCGAGCTTGCCCTGAAAAACACTAAAATCGTTGCACCATTTGATGGCGTGGTGGAAATGAGAGCCGTCGAAATGGGTGATTTATTAAACATCGGCGCTGTCTGCGCTACTGTTTTAGACGACAGCCCCATGCTGTTAGTTGGGCTCGTACCAGA
>JBLHTH010000004.1:0-49872 GCA_047627195.1 Pseudohongiellaceae bacterium
ACCAATTCATAGTGACCAAATCTCCGAACCACATATGGGCCATTTCGTGGAGAATAGTTCCGGCTCTGCGCTGGCTGCTAAATCTATTAGACGAGCCGCGATCTACATAGCTTTCAGAAAATGTAACCGCGGCGACATTTTCCATCGCGCCAATCAAGAAGTCAGGAACGATAACTTGGTCGTATTTCTTGAAAGGGTAAGGGATTTCAAAATAGTTATTGTAGTGTTCAATGCCTGATTTCGTGTAATCCATCCATTCATCAACAGCAACGTATTCAGCCAATGATTGCCGGGCCATTAAACGAATTGGCACATTGCCAGCCATGTCTTCCCAGATCTTATAGGGGCCTGCGTGCAAGGAGAATATGTAGCTTGAGAATTTCTCAGACTGGGGAAAGTGCCAAACCTTTGCATCTCCTAGACTTTCCACCGAGCTCTCCATAGTCGAAGAGATTACCTGCCAGTTATTGGCGGCTCTAACTTTAAGTTCGTAGGTGGCCTTTAAGTTTGGCTGATCGAAATTTGGAAATAGTCTATTAGAATAATAAGGCCACAGGTAGGTATAAAGATACGTATTGCCATCCTCAGGGTCGACAAACCGGTGTAAGCCAGTGCCGTCTTGATCGTATGGATGTGAATAACTAATCCTCACTACATTGCTTTGCTCAAGTGCTGTTGCAGGCAATCGGACGAAGAAGCCATTGTAATCAATCTCGATGGTTTCACCATTTACCTCAACCTGAGAGATGTGGCCCCCGGTGAAATCTATCTCTAATGAAGAGCCCAACTCATCAAGGTCAAATTGCAGGATCACTTGACCCTGATAGGAGTCAGCTGCAGTGACCAAATCGATGTCCAAGTCATAAGACACGTTGGAGACGCGGCTCGCTCTAGCTATAGCTTCAAGCTGACTTAACTGGTCAAGTGCGGGTCGGGTATCTCTAGCCTCACTATTGGCGGCGCTACTATCTATACTACTATTCGCAGCACTTTTGATTTCTTGTGAAGGCTGTTCGCTACAATTAGATAACAAGACAGCTAAAAAAAGTGGAACAATATAAAGTACACGCATTACTGACCCCTGTGATTTGTGCTGACATCATAATGCTACTCGGGCAAGAAGCAAATATTTCAAAGCACTTGGCTATGGTTGGCAATCAATAGCAGTGCAGGCTAAGAGCGCCAATACTGTCAGCACTTTAGCTATGAAGGTTAACTAGGCACTAGTATGCAGGTGGCGAAAACCCGTGGACAAATAATGCTCAAAGACATTATTCGCTCGTTAAAGTGCTTTTCATATGGCCAGCCAAAAAAACTCTGATAGCTATGCTAACCTAAGCAGAGGCATCTACATGGTATGAAGTGATGCTTACTACTCCCTAGGCGGTTGGAGGGTCATCAACCATCAACCATCAACCATCAACCATCAGCGTTAGTTCAAGTCTCGGATGGCTCTTTCCTTATTGTCGGGGATCACATAACGTACTTACACGGTTGGTAAGAAGAAGCCGTTATCTCAGGGCTCAATGCTCTCAGCAATTTATTGGACTTACATGGAGCTTCGCTTTATCGTGCGCCATGGTATAAATACCTACGGTAGTTAAAGACAATTTAAAATAGTTAAAGACAATTAAAAATAATTAAAGGAAAAAGCTTATGACCAGACTAGTAATTGCGCTTATCGGCGCATTGGGTTTTGCCTCCAATTTGCTCGCTCAAGAACCGGCGCCCTGTGGACCTGCTGGTGATTTAAGTGCAGAATATTCTGCCAATGTGGCTCCCGATTCCCGTTGTTTTGAAATGAGGATGTATACAGCTGAGCCTATGAAAGATGGCGTTGGTGGTATCAATAATTTGCATCAGCGCTTTCGTGAACAAGAGATAGAGATCTTTGAGCGGTTAGGGGCAGAGATTATTGCGGTTTGGCAGAGACTTGATGATCCTAATACACTGGTTTGGATGCTGGCCTATAAAAATAGAGCCCACAGGCAAGAAGTTTGGGATGCTTTTCTAAAAGACGACGAATGGGTAGCTCTATTAGCTAAATACCCGGTGCCAATTTCGGCAGAGGCTTTCACGATGAGCGCGACGAATTACTCCAAACTTAAGTAGCAGTTTGGCGCTGGAGCGAAAACTGATTCAATTAGATTTTCGCTCCAGCAATATTGACGTGCGTAGCTCTCTACCTGGGCCGCGTTATTTTAAACAAAGAACCACTGTCAACTCGAGTGTAATCATCGTAACCAAGCCGGCCGATTGGCATCATCTTCGCTACATCAACTAATCCTTCTTCAGTGATCAATTCATCATTGATATGAATTCCGATTACCTCACCTATGACCATCTTATATTCATCGGCCTTTGTCCATCCAGGGATGTCGACGGTCTTAAGATAGCGACATTCTAGGTGCACAGGTGCCTGCGCTATACGCGGCGCGTTAACAAGTTCAGATACAATCGAGGTAAGCCCTGTAAGCTCAATCTCGTCAGTTTCAGGTGGCACCGCTGCAGATGATTGATTCATCTGTTCGCGGGTATGCCATGTCGCGATATTACAGACAAATTCACCGCTGGCTTCGATATTTCGAACAGTGTCTTTCATGCCGTCCTCAGAGCTGCCGGCTCCACCGGAAAACATTACCGTGGGCGGTTGATAACTCACCGCATTGAAAAAACTATAAGGGGCAAGATTAGCGATGCCGTTGCTATCGACTGAACTAATCCAGCCAATCGGCCTCGGCACAATTAAGCTATTAAAAGGGTTCTTAGGGAGGCCGTGGTTTTTTTTACTTGGTTCATAAAACATAGTTAGTCGTCTTGTCCTTAGGATTAGCAATCGTGGTTTGCAGAGCATAAGTGAGAAGCAAAGCAAGTGAGTGGAAACATAAGGGCTGCCTAAAACTGGCTGGTTCTATTTGGACCGGATAACCCTTTAAATGCTTCTGTGCTGTGTGTTATTGATTCTTACTAAATGTGATGCGGCCACCGACAATAGTCATTACATTCTCACTGGTTAAAATTTCTGGCTCGGCAATCGTCATAAGATCACTATTAAATATTGTAAAATCCGCGTATTTTCCTACTTCAATCGAGCCGCGAAGGTTTTCTTGGAACGCGCCGTGAGCTGGCCATATGGTGAGCATTTTTAACGCAGTCTCTCTTGATACGGCAAGTTCTGGGTGCCAGCCTGGGCCGGAGGTGCCGTCTAGTCGTTTACGGGCAACAGCTGCGTAAAATTCTATTCTAGGGTCACCGGCTTCAACTGGGGCGTCGGACCCCGCCAGAATCATTAAGCCTCGATCTACCAATGCTTGCCAAGGGTAAGCATAAGATAAACGGTCTGGGCCCAATCTGTCGGGAGCAAAATTCAAGTCCCCTATGCCGTGGCTAGGTTGCATAGAAGGTATTACTCCAAGCTCTGCAAAGCGCTGTTGATCAGACGGAGGTATGATTTGCGCGTGCTCCATACGCCAGCGCAAATCTTGACTGGCCCATTGTGATCTAGGCACTGCCGCATAGGCTTCTTCATACCAATCAAGGAGCGTGCGAACCGCGCGATCGCCTATTACATGGGTTTCGATTTGTATTCCCTGCCTTAAAGCCTGATGCAGGATAGGAACTAGCTCTTCTTCGGTGGTTCGATTCATAAAACCGTTGTGATCCGCATCAGAGTAATTGTCGATAAGTGCCGCTCCTCTAGAACCTAAGGTGCCATCAATAAACACTTTAATGCCCCGCACATCGAACATATCGTCGGCGGTTTTTTCTCGGCCTTTTTCGATCATTTGCTGCGCTTGGGAAACCGGCACTGCGGCGTACACGCGATGAGACATATTTCCTTCTGCGTGGATCTGTTTCATTAATTCTACCAGTCGATACTCCATGCCGGCATCTTGGGTCTGAGTCCAGCCTAGTGCGGCATTGGACGATAAGCCTCTTTCCAAATTGTCCTTGAGATAGGCGTCAGTGTCCTTTGGAATGATGGCCCTGAAAACATTCATTGCGTTGGCAAGAATATAGCCATTTGGCGTGCCATCAAGGTCGCGCTCGAATTTGCCACCTTCAGGATCAGGCGTATCTCTGGTTACCCCTGCCATCTCCATAGCTTTGGAATTAACTAGTGCGGATACCCCGTCTGCACGAGGCATAAACAGCGGCTTATTTTGAGTGAATGAGTCCACATCGTGTTTGGTTAGAAAGCGCTCTTCATCAATCCACTCTCGCTCAATCCAGCCCCTTCCGGTTACCCAGTTTTCTTCAGGGATGTCCGCTGCCCAATTAGCGATCGTTTGTACTGTTTCAGAAAGCGTAGGGATGCCGAACAAGCTAAGTGTTTTAGTCCTGCGGCCAACACCTTCGAGGTGCTGATGACTATCTGTAAAGCCCGCAAATACTGTTTTGCCAGCCATGTCGATAATATTTGCGGCGCGGCACATGTAAGGCTGTACGCCGTCATTGCTGCCAACAAAAACGATTCTGTCACCTAAGCTAGCGACTGCTTGTGCGGTCCACAGCTGATCATTAGAGGTATAGACGGTAGTGTTGTGTAAAACCAAGTCTGCGTCTAAACATTCCTGTGAGGCTGCTTGCCCTAGAGCCAAACTAGACAGGCATAGGCTTGCATACCCGAAAACAACCGTTGATGACTTCATTATTGCGTATCCTTAGAATAAATTTCTGACCGTAGTTTAGCTCAATTGCAGTATGCTATGAAAACACAAATATGTAAGGCGCAGGCAGGAGACATGCAAGGCAATGCGATAAGCTATATCGTCTGAAGTGCGAGTTTAGGCAGAAGCTAATTTCTTTAAAATGGGGGTATTAAGGAAATATTAGCGTGGGTTATCTATTGTTAGAACCTTGAGTCTTGAGTTTTGTTCCAGAAAAGGAAGAAAAATTCTGTCGTATTGACCGCTGTTTACTATAGCGTTGTAGGACGCTTGTAAACGTTGGAAAACGGCTGCGCTGGTTTGGTTGCTTAGTGCTAAATAGACTCCTGTGGAGATTGAGTCTAACCTCAGGATTCCGATAAAGTCATCGGTATCAAAGTTATTTCGTTCTATTATCGGCCCGATACCTTGGGCGTTGAATGGAAAAAGGTCTATTCTGCCTCGTTTGAGCATTTGTAGCTGACGACTCGGTTCGCTGACGTTGGTCAGGTTGTTAAAGCCTTGTGCGAGTAGATAATCGTTGGTGACGTCACCTCGAACAATCCCAATCTTAAGTGCTCTTGCTTCCTCTATCGTTTTTGGAAGCAGTGCAAATTTGCTTTTTAAACCATAAAGATAGTAGTCAAGTGGCAATACTTTTCCAATCCACTGATATTTATTCTCTCGTTCGGGAGAGCGAGTCATTGAATAAACTATGACGTTTTCGCGGCTATCAATGGCTTGAATGGCGCGCCGCCAAGGAACCATTTCAATATGAAAACCAATTTTAGCATGTTCAAGAATTGCTTGAATAAGCTCGGTGGCATAGCCGACAATTGGTCCGCTTTTGTGTTGTTTGTCAGTGTAATTTAGGGGGAAAGATTCTTCTGTATAAACTGACAAAAAAACTGATTCAGTTTCTTGACCGTCAGCGTTTGGAGCATAGTTAAGCCAAGGCACAAGCAGAACCCCGATACTTAAGTAGCGAAATGTTAGACCGAAGTACTTTGACAATTTCCAATCCCTGCCTAGTTAAAAGTGTTATTTAGTCTATAATCCTGGCTATCGCAAATATCTTAATTGCCACTAGCAGATAACGGCTAATTGCTATCTGTAGAAAACGGCTAATAGCAATGGCATTAAATAGGCATTTTAGCATCGATAAAGCTGAGTATAACTAGCCAAATAGTTTTTAAACGATTGTTAATTTATAGTAGCCAAAATAGCAAAAAATCAACTTGAGATCACTCTAATATCAAAATGTCCCAAAGAATAGCTGTCAGACTTGCTCTTTACACCATACTTTTAAGTGTGGTCATAGGGTCAGCTATCGCTGCGCTGGAAATTCGTTCTGATTTTAATCGAACAACTGATAGTGTAGTCGTAACCGCCAAGCAATTGGTCGAATTAACCTTAGATGCGGCTACTGAAGCTGTTTTTGAGCTCAATCCAACATTGGCGGATAATTTACTGTCTGGGCTGATGCAAAATGAGCTTTTTCTTGCCGTCGAAATAGTCGATGAATTAGGCCAGCGTCTAGCAGCCCAGTCCAGAAAGAGAAAGGAGTTTAATGGACTTAGTAGTATGGTAAGCATAGCGCCGATCGAGCTAGATTACGATCTCAAGTTTGGTGAAGATGAAGCCAGTGCTGGAAGTCTAAATGTTGTGCTGGACGTTCAAGCAGGTCTTGCTACTTTTTATTCACAGTCTGTCCTTACCGCGTTAGCGCAGCTGTTCGAGGCTGCTGGGCTTTCATTTCTTATTTTCATTCTAGTTGCAGTTACAATAACAAGCCCGGTCAGCAAGCTGGCCGAGCAGATCGAAAACATAGAGCCAGGGTCTAATGAAAGATTGAGGCTACACAAGCGTCATAGCCAAGATGAAATCAGTAGACTGATCGGCTCAACGAACAAGCATTTAGACGCCACCTCCGAGGTGCAAAAAGATCTAGCAAATAGTCGTCACCAGCTTCAGAATATTCTTAATAGCCTACGCGAAGGTATTGTTTTGGTTGACGGTATCGGCCGTATTATTCAGTTCAATCCGTCAGCCGTTTCTCTTTTTTCAAATAGGGATCTGTCAGATCAAGGTATCACTCTGATCGCATTGCTATTTAATGAGAAGTTTGACGATTACAAAACGCTCTTATCCTTTGTCGAAACCAAAGATGTTGTGGAGGTTCAAGTGCAGGGGAACAATTCTGCACTTCTTTCTATAGAGCTTTCATTCACACCAATTGACTACGAGGGAAGACTGCACACTCTTTGGACTTTTCGAGATGTTTCCGAGAGGGAGAAAGCAGATGAAGAAAGATTAATGCTCGAGACGCAGCTGCGTCACTCGCAGAAGATGGAGGCGATAGGAACACTTGCCGGCGGAATGGCTCACGACTTCAATAATATTCTAGGAGGAGTAACAGGGTTTACCGAAATGACAATTCGTGAGGTCCCTGATAATAAAAATGCCCAGATGTATCTCAGCAACATATTAAAGGGAACTGATAAAGCAACTCAACTTATTAATAGGATATTGGCGTTTAGCCACAAGCGGGAAGAAAATAGAGCGCCTGTAGATCTAGCGTATCTCTTAGATGAGTGTGTTTACTTAGTACAGCAGGCAATACCAGCGTCAATTAATATAAAGATTGAAAAAAAGGCTTTAGCATTTTTCATAATGGCAGACGAAACCATGATGCACCAAGTCATGATGAATTTATTTACCAATGCCTCTAGCGCCATTGGAAATGACGCAGGGGAAATTTACTGCACTCTGGAAAAAGGGAGTTGGCGCAATGAAAATAAAAATGAACGCGCGGATCCGGCTCAAGATAGCCCAGAGTTGCAGGCGTTTGTCCGGTTAACTGTTGAAGATACCGGCCCGGGTATCCCAAAAGAAAATGCACACCGAATATTCGAGCCTTATTTTACAACTAAAGGGCTTGGCACCGGCACGGGGTTGGGATTGGCGTTAGCCCACACGTTAGTGGAGAAGCATAGCGGCTTTATTCGACTAGATACTTCGAAGCGAGTGGGTGGAGCGCGCTTTGAAATTTATATTCCAGCGTTATCTGGTGAGTTCGAGCAGGCGCCCTTCGACGAGTCCGAGGTAGTACAAGTGCCGAGCGGTACAGAACGTATCTTGATAGTTGAAGACAATGAGGTCATTGCTGATATGCTTAGCCAGTACCTGACCAGTTTAGGATATGCCACTGTTACTTGCGTCAATGGAGAAGATGGGTTTGATGTTTATTTAAATTCGAAAAACTCATTTGATTTGATAATCACAGATCAGACGATGCCTGGTATGAATGGTGATGCTATGATCAAAAAAATTCTTGTGATTAACCCGCAGCAGCCCGTCATTCTCTGCACAGGCTATAGCGATTCAATAAATGAAGAGCAGGCGCTAGCAATGGGTGTTAAACATTTTTTGATGAAGCCGGTTTCCATAGTCATGTTGGGGAAACTGGTCAGAGAGGTTTTTGACGAGTCTACTTGAGGGCTACCCTTTGGGACTTAAAATCGGGATTTTGCGAATACGCAGTGAATTTTACTCTATCAGTCTTATTCTTGAAGATTTCGGTAAAGTGATCGTGCGCTGATGCCTAGCATGTCGGTTACTTTTTCTTTGTCCTCGCTGTGCGCCATCATCAATTTTTCTATATAGACCTGCTTATGAGTTTTGATATCCGTTCATTTAGAGGCCGGGCCGGGCGCGCCTTGAAGTTAACTTCAAGGCAGTGAAGAGGACTATGTTGCATCGCGTGAGAAAAGAGAAAGTACACTAGAAATGCCGCGTCTAATTTCACCGAGCCTACAGGTGAATATGTGTGCAGGAGGCCTACCGCCGGCAAAGGACAACGGGACATCGTATCTAAAACTGCCAATTAATGTATTCAGATAAATATAAACACGAGAACGGGATATCAATGAAATTACTTAACGTCAATGAACAGTTTTCTATTTCGGATCAAGTGAACCCGGCTGATATTCAAGAGTTGGTTGAATTGGGTGTGCGAACACTAGTTTGTAATAGACCAGACGGT
Organism: Pseudohongiellaceae bacterium; assembly: GCA_047627195.1. GTDB lineage: Bacteria > Pseudomonadota > Gammaproteobacteria > Pseudomonadales > Pseudohongiellaceae > UBA9145. Next base: position 8,695 of record JBLHTH010000004.1, read on the forward strand.
GAGGTTCAGGACCAAATCGATTTCGATACCATAAGTGTTGAGGCAACGTCTCAGGGAATAGAAGCGGTCTTTATTCCTTTTAAATCGGGTCATCTCACCGATAGCGAAGTAGTGAAGTTTCAAGCCTTGTTGGCCACTGGCAACCGAATTCATGCCTATTGCAGAACGGGAAATCGTTCTTTCAACTTGATTGCTGCCACTGAGGCAAGTTTGGACACTCCCCAGGGTATAATTCTTGATCAAGCTAAAGCCGTTGGGATCGACGTGTCGGCAAGCATTAAGCCTTATTTTGAGGATTCTGACTCTGACGTTTCCTTTATGGAGGCGGCCAAATCAAAGGGTACGCCTTCCTATGATGTAGTGATCGTTGGAGCAGGGTCCGGTGGAATTTCTGTGGCGTCGAGCTTGCTAAAACGAAATGCGAAGTTACGGATCGCCATCGTAGATCCAGCTGAAAAACATTATTACCAGCCTGGTTGGACTATGGTTGGAGCTGGTATTTTTGACGCCGTCTCAACTTGCAGGGAAATGAAGGACCTCATCCCAAATACAGTATCTTGGATAAATAAAGCAGTGGTTGGCGTCTTCCCAAAACTAAACGAAGTCAAGTTGAGTGATGAGCAGGTTTTGCATTACAAGCAGTTGATTGTTTGCCCCGGTCTTGTCTTGAACTGGTCGGCTATAAAGGGCCTAGAAGAGACCTTGGGAAAAAATGGGGTCACGTCTAATTACGATTATAAGCTGGCGCCCTACACTTGGGAGCTGGTAAAGAATTTAAAAAAGGGTAAGGCAATCTTTTCTCAGCCGCCAATGCCAATTAAATGTGCAGGCGCCCCGCAGAAAGCATTGTATTTGTCCTGTGATCATTGGCTTCGCTGTGGTGTGCTGGGAAACATTGATGTTGATTTCTTCAATGCCGGCGGTGTTCTCTTTGGCGTAAAGGAGTATGTGCCAGCGCTACAATCCTATATTGATAAATACTCGGCAAATGTCCATTACACACATAACCTTGTGGAAGTTGATGGAGAAAAAAAAGTTGCGAAGTTTAAAAGTCAAGATGGTGAAATAAGCAGTCATGAATTCGATATGATTCACGTTTGTCCGCCGCAAAAATCACCTGAGTTTGTCGCGAAAAGCGAGCTATCAGATGAAGGGGGTTGGTTAGATGTTGATCAACACACCCTCCAGCATTCGAAGTTCAAAAACGTGTGGGGGCTCGGCGATGTTATGAATACGCCGAATGCGAAGACGATGGCGGCCGTGCGTAAGCAGGTGCCGGTGGTGGCGCAAAATATTTGCGATATGATTGATGGCAAACAGCCGAGCCGAGGTTATGACGGTTATGGCTCATGTCCGCTGACCGTAGAGAAAGGCAAGATAGTGCTAGCTGAATTTGGCTATGACGGAAAACTCGCTCCTTCGTTTCCAAGTTGGCTGCTTAAGGGCACGCAGCCCACACGAGCAGCATGGATATTGAAAGCTGATTTGCTGCCGCCTATATATTGGCATGCAATGTTAAAAGGTCGCGAATGGTTGGTGGCGCCCCGTCTACTTGCTAAAGTTAAGGCATGACATGTGGCAAATGAGCTGGTTGCCTTGTGCTCGCTGGGTCCGAACATACAGCGGCGACTCGTTTAAAAATGACATGGTTGCAGCTATGATCGTGGCAATCATGCTTATTCCACAGTCACTAGCCTATGCGCTTTTAGCGGGTTTGCCTGCTGAGGTAGGGTTGTATTCTTCGATTCTGCCTCTGATATTTTATGCCATGCTTGGCACCAGTAGCACTCTCTCGGTGGGCCCGGTGGCAGTAGCGTCTCTTATGACCGCCTCAGCATTGGCATCGGTCGCGGCTCAAGGGACAGCAGACTACCTGTCTGCCGCTGTTGTTCTAGCCGGACTCTCAGGATTAATACTATTCATTAGCGGTGTTTTGAGGCTTGGCTTTGTCGCCAGTTTCTTATCCCATTCGGTTGTGTCCGCTTTTATCAGCGCTTCTGCGGTCGTAATAGCGCTAACTCAAATTCGTCACATTACTGGTGCGCAATTGGATGATGAAAGTCTGGGTGGCATGTTTACAGCGTTTACAACAGGCGCAGCCGAAGTAAACTTAACGACGATTCTGATCGGTCTCTCTGTTTTAACTTATCTAGGGCTAATTCGAAGCCGAGGTAAGTTGCTTCTAGTGTATTTGGGGGTGGCTGATAAGACCGCCAGCCTTGCTGTGAAATCAGCACCTGTATTGGCGGTTATTCTTACTATAGCGGTAACCACCATCTACAGTTTAGATTTGAAAGGTTTGGCAATTGTAGGAGAAATCCCCAAGGGCCTGCCGAGTCTTGCAATGCCAACAATCTCAATAGAATTAATTCAAACTCTTTTCATACCAGCGTGTTTAATTTCAATTATCGGTTTTGTAGAGTCAATTTCAGTTGGCCGAACCTTAGGCGCGAAAAAGCGTGAACGGATCGATGACAATCAAGAGCTAATAGGGCTTGGCGCAGCAAACCTCGCATCATCTTTTAGTGGAGGCTTTCCGGTTAGCGGTGGATTCTCTCGCTCGGTTGTGAATTTTGATGCCGGCGCGGTTACTCAGGCTTCAAGTATTTTCGCGGCAATTTTGATTGGTTTAGTCTCAGGTTTTTTGACGCCCTACCTTTACAGCTTGCCCAAGGCGACCTTGGCGGCAACCATAATTGTAGCCGTCTTGGGACTGGTAGACTTTTCTGTGATCTGGAAAACATGGGCCTATTCAAAAAGCGACTGGCTGGCAGCTATGTTAACGCTATCAATGACGCTTATTTTTGGCGTCGAAATCGGTGTGAGCTGCGGTGTTTTGGTGTCTCTTGGTTTGCATCTTTATCGCACGTCCAAACCGCATATAGCAGAAGTTGGTTTGGTTGACGGGACGGAGCACTTTCGCAATGTTTCACGATACAAGGTGACCACGCTACCAGAAATTCTTTCGCTTCGTGTGGATGAGAGTTTGTTTTTTGCCAACGCCAGCGCATTGGAAGAAAAAGTGCTCGATGAAGTTTTTAGTCGGGATCATATCTCTCACGTTATTCTGGTTTTCAGTGCAGTGAACGAAGTGGATTACAGTGCATTAGAAACTCTAGAACTATTGAACAAGCGACTTTACGAGCAGGGTATCTGCTTACACCTTTCCGAGGTTAAAGGTCCTGTTCTAGACAAGCTAAGATCCACAGAATTTGTTATTTGTCTTAGTGGCCGTATTTATCTCACTCAGTTTTCAGCCTTTAATGATATTGCTTCACGATTAGGCAAATCTCTTAGCTGAACGGCTTAGACCAGGCGTTTTACGGTGCGTGCTTTAGGGTAATCTTTTGCTCGCCAGGCATTGCAATAGAACTGTGTCGGTGGCTGGGGTAAACTGAAGGAATGCTAACTAAACATCTTTTTTCTTCTTCTCTATGCTTTTTGGCAATACTGTTTTTTATAAGTAGCGCCGCCTATTCTCAATCTCAATGTGAGTCCACTCCCGGTCTACATTCCCAAACCATGATTGGGTCTATAAGCCGAGCTGATTTCGAAACTTATTTGGAAATACCCTTTAAGGTGTTGGAAGGAACCCGAGAAATCACGGTAAGCTTTAGCTATGACCGCAGCGAACGTACTACAATCGATTTAGGATTGCTGGATCCTGCGGGGTTTCGAGGCTGGAGTGGAGGCAATAAAAATCAATTTGTAGTTGCTCAAAATTTTGCGACTCCATCATACAATGCTGGGCCCATTGCTGGCGGAGTTTGGAGTGTGCTTTTGGGCGTTCCAAATATCCGAGAAGGCCAGGTCGCAGATTACCAAATTGAAATAGCCCTTAAGTGTGAACTACTCCCTGAAGACCAAATAGCCGCTGTTGATCGTGGCCCAGATTGGTATGTGGGTGATCTTCATACACACACCGGCCACAGCGATGGCTCGTGCGAAAGCTTGCTAGGGGATAACGTCCCTTGTCCTGCTTACCTTAGTTTAGAAGCAGCGGCTCGCGAAAAGTTAGATTTTATTTCAGTCACTGAACATAACAGCGTTTCCCAAAATTTTTCAAATTTGGAAATGCAAAATTATTTTGATTCTGTTCTTATTGTGCCTGGACGAGAAGTGACCACCTTTTTTGGTCATGCAAACGTGTTTGGTAGCACTGAATTTATTGATTTCCGATTGCAGGCGGGTTCAAGTAAGGATGCAAATTTTCTTCATGATCAGGTAGATAAATTAGGCGCGGTGATGTCGATCAATCATCCGGGCTCTCCATCGGGCGAAGATTGCATGGGCTGTGGTTGGGTCTTGGAAGATACTGATTACACCAAAATCACTGCCATGGAAATTGTAAACGTTGGCTACGTGAATATGCCATTAGGTAAAGCCCATATCGATTTCTGGGAGCAAAAGCTGAATGAGGGTTATAAAATTACCGGCATCGGCGGAAGTGACAATCATCGTGCTACTCGGCCAACAACACAGCCTTCGGCGATTGGGAATCCGCGCACTTGGATATTCGCAAATAATTTAAGCGTCGCTTCCCTGATAGAAGGAATTCGCAGCGGCAAAGCCTATGTCGATGCCAGTGGCGGCGGGGCGAGACTGCTTAACTTTACTGTTGACGAAGTGGAGATGGGTGGAGAGTTGGCAGTAAACGAAAGCCCGATTGCACTGAAGTTGGGCTGGCAATCGGAAGAAACACTGAAGCCAATCATAATACATCAGGGGAAAGTGCTCAGTTTAAATAATCAAAAGTTTGATGATGCTTCTTTTCGAGGAGATTTAGACCTTTCCAGCCTTACGGTGCCAGGGTGGATACGGGTGAATCTAGTCGATGAAAACGGAGCGATTAGACTTTTAACGAACCCGGTATACTTAGAATAAGAAGAGGTAGTTCTAGCGCGTTAGTCAGGCGGTGATATCCTCGAGAGATAACTGTTGGCGCACCTTGGATTGTAATTTTTTAGGTAGTGAGTAAGCGCGCACAACCTGCTGATGAGGCCGCACGCGTTACCAGACTGACAGGGGCCGAGATGTTATTTGCTCACGAAGCCGCACAAATTTCCGCATACAATTCTTTGGCCCCTAGCCTATAGGAGCGGAATCTAAAGTATGCAAAAAGAATGTGTTTACTATTTTTTTTGGGTCTGTCAGGGCCGGAGCCATTTTTCGAACTATAGAATATTAGCCCCAAGCAGCAGCACTTGCTTTAAGTTTTTGTTGTCGACGATACTCATGCAGAACCGGTTCGGTGTAGCCGCTAGGTAGGCTCTGACTCTCAAAAATCAGGGTCTTCGCAGCCTGAAATCCCATGCTAGATTCTACATTTCGTGACATCGGGCTATAGTCTTGACTTGTCTGATTTTGTTCATCCACTATGGCTGCCATTTCAATCATAATGTCGATGACTTGCTGTTTATTACAGAGTCCATGATGTAGCCAGTTTGCAACATGCTTGGCAGAAATGCGCAGAGTGGCCCGATCTTCCATTAAGCCTACGTTATTAATATCAGGTACCTTAGAGCAACCAACACCTGCTTCAACCCAGCGCACTACATAGCCCAAAATCCCTTGAATATTGTTGCGGAGCTCGCCTTCAATTTGGGTTTTAGACAATGAGTCTCTGTCTGGCAGTAGGGGTATAGTCAGCACATCTGAAAGTGACGACATTGGCCTCGACACAAGCTGTTTTTGCACTTCAAAAACATTAACTTGATGATAATGCGTCGCATGAAGTACTGCCGCGGTGGGCGAAGGAACCCAGGCGGTGTTAGCGCCAGCAAGGGGGTGTTGAATCTTGGTTTTCATCATCTGCGCCATTTCATCGGGCATTGGCCACATGCCTTTTCCTATTTGCGCTTTTCCAGATAGGCCACAGTCGAGGCCAATGTCGACGTTTCTATTCTCATAGGCCTTAATCCAGGGCTGCTGCTTAATTTGCTCTTTTGCTAAGAACGAGCCGGCTTCCATGCTGGTGTGGATTTCGTCACCGGTACGATCTAGAAAGCCTGTATTGATGAAGACAAGGCGATGCTTGGCAACCCGAATACACTCCATCAAGTTTACAGTTGTACGTCTTTCTTCATCCATTATGCCGAGTTTGATGGTGTTAGCAGGCAGCCCTAACATCTTTTCAATTGCACCGAACAGCTCACAAACAAATCCAACTTCTGCAGGGCCATGCATTTTTGGTTTAACAATATAAATACTGCCTGCTTTTGAATTACCGTAGCTAGTATTTTTGTTTCCGCTTTTAGTGTGGTTCAGATCAATCATGCTAACCAGTGCCGTGAGTACGCCATCGATCATATGTTCCGGCACAGGCTGGTCGTTTACGTCCGTGATCATGTCAGAATCCATGAGCAATCCAACGTTTCTATTAAACAGCAGACTGCGCCCTGAAACCTGATAGTCGCCGCCTTTGATGGCATTGTAATTTTTGTCTGGGTTTAAGCGACGACTGATGATTTCGCCGTTTTTAGAGAATTCTATAGACAGCGTTCCGCACATTAACCCAAGCCAATTTCGATAGACTTCGACTTTGTCATCACTATCGACTGCGGCAACAGAATCTTCGCAGTCCATGATTGTGGTTATTGCCGCTTCCAGCACGATATCGTCAACTCCAGCACGATCGGTTTTGCCGATGGCGCCCTCATGGTTGACGAGCAACTCAATGTGAAGGCCGTTATGTTTCAGCAATACCGCAGTGGGGGATTCTTCTTTACCACTGAAAGCTACTAGGTGGCTTGAATCAGACAGGTTTGTTTGAGAGTTGTCAGCTAGGGTTACTAATAATGTTTGCTGATGAATTTGATAGCTAACGACATCCCCGTGGCTGCCTGAGGCAAGTGGAACTGACTCATCAAGAAGTTTTCGCCCATAAGCGATCACTTCGTTTCCTCTAAGAGGGTTGTAATCGGCTCCCGCTTTCAGTGAGTTAGTTTCAGGTATGACGTCGCTACCATAAAGAGCATCATACAGGCTGCCCCAACGCGCATTCGCGGCGTTTAAAGCGAACCTTGCATTTTTCAACGGCACGACTAACTGAGGGCCGGCTATCGTAGCAATTTCGCTGTCGACATTTTCGGTTTCGATTTTGAAGGATTTTCCTTCGGACACCAAGTAGCCGATGTCTTTAAGAAACGTGCTGTAGGCAGCGGTATCAATAGGCAGAGATTTGTTGTTGAGATGCCATTCATCTATTTGCTTTTGCAAATGCAGGCGATGTTCAAGTAGCTCTTTATTCCTTGGCGAAAATTCGTTGATTAAAGCGCTGAAGTCTTGCCAGAATTTGTTCACGCTAAGCTGGGTTTTTGGAAGAACTTCTTGATCGATAAAATTTTTAAACTGAGAATTAATCATAGAAATAACCAGACGAATAAATGCCACCAACAGCGGTGCGTAGATAAAGTGAATTAGTGCAAAAAAGCCGCAGACAACTAGGTATAGCAATTATCGTGCGAGCTATTAGCAGAGCGGGCCTAAGCGTTAGCTCAAGCCCGCTCTGGGATCATGGTAGTTCAAAGAAGCGAGTTAATTCAACTGATGCGTAGTGTTGAGCCTATGCATAGTTTTCTCGAACATGCCTCAAAGTTGCGTCAAAGCTTAGCTGAACTGATTCATGGTGTTATCTTTACCACCAGCCTTCAATGCGGCATCGCCGGAGAAATAAGCTTTGTGATCGTCTCCCATGTTTGAACCAGCCATATCCTGGTGTTTTACACAGGCCAATTGGTTGCGAATTTCCTGGCGTTGAACACCGCTGACATAAGCCAACATGCCTTCATCTCCGAAATAGCCTTTCGCTAAAGTATCTGTGCTAAGCGCCGCCGTGTGATAAGTGGGCAGAGTGATCAGATGATGAAAGACACCTGCTTCACGCGCTGCATCACGCTGGAAGTTTCTAATCTCGTTGTCCGCCTCAATAGCCAGCTCTGTTTCGTCATAGATAGCATTCATCAGCTTTTCGCGATCATAGCCTGATAAATCTTTGTTTGCTGATTCCCAACGGTCGAATATTTGCTGTCTGAAATTTAGAGTCCAGTTAAAGGAAGGACTGTTGTTGTAAACTAATTTAGCATTTGGCACTTCTTTCTTGATGCGCTGAACCATTGTGCCAATGCTAGCGACATTCGGCGTTGATGTTTCAATCCAAAGTAAGTCGGCGCCATTTTGAAGCGAGGTAATGCAATCGAGTACCACTCGATCTTCGCCGGTGTCTGCACGAAACTTAAAGAGCCCATTGGCGAGGCTGCTAGTCTTTTGCAGCTTTCCATTTACTTTCACTGCGACATCGCCGTTTTCCATTGTGGACACATCAGTGACCGGCTCAAGTTCAAGAAATTGATTGTACTGATCGCCTAAGTCGCCAGCTTGTTGAGTTGTCGCTATCTTCTGGGTTAAGCCAGCGCCTAGCGAGTCTGTTCTGGCTACAATAATACCGTTCTCTATACCCAGTTCCAAAAAAGCGTAACGCACGGCGCGAATCTTGGCTATGAATTCTTCGTGCGGCACGGTTACCTTGCCGTCTTGATGACCGCACTGTTTGGCATCGGAAACCTGATTCTCCAATTGAATGGCACAGGCGCCAGCTTCGATCATGCGTTTGGCAAGAAGGTAAGTCGCTTCCTCGTTTCCAAAGCCCGCGTCAATGTCTGCAATGATTGGCACTACATGGGTTTGATATTGGGAAATTTCATTTTGAATTCGCTGAGCCGCAACAGAGTCACCGCTATCTGCGGCCTCGTCCATGCTTTTGAATAGGTGTCCTAACTCGCGAGCATCGGCTTGACGTAGAAAAGTATAAATCTCTTCTATCAGGTCGGGCACCGATGTTTTTTCATGCATTGACTGATCAGGCAGAGGACCAAATTCGGATCGTAGAGCTGCAATCATCCAGCCTGAAAGATACAAATAACGTTTATCAGTAGTGCCATGGTGCTTCTTAATTGAAATCATTTTTTGCTGGGCGATAAAGCCATGCCAGCAACCAAGAGACTGAGTGTAGTTGCTGCTATCCAGATCGTAGTCGTCCATATCTTTGCGCATAATATCTGCGGTATAACGAGCAATGTCCAAGCCGGTTTTGAAACGATTCTGGGTGCGCATTCTGGCGGCGTACTCTGGGTTTATTGAAGCCCAGGGCTGGCCGGCGGCCTCTTTTAGTGTGTTTAGATGCTTTATGTCGTCGTTGTAAGTTGTCATTTTAAGTTCCGGTTTGTTCAATTAAATTATTAATCATCGCTGTATCTAAGAAAACCCAGCTGTGTTCACAGGGTCAGCTCAATTTGCTGCTCGGTGTTTTTTAATGTGATTGAGGACGGACATTCTCTGTCGCCATCGAACTCTTTAAATTCGCTGGGATTGATTAGACCGACGCAGCGACCTGATTTTAGGTGGGCCAAGAGAGAACCAAAATAGACGCGGTACTGGCTGACTTCCCGATGAGATCCCTCATTTAGTGGAAAGTGACTGTCCAGTAATCCCAAAAATGTTTCATTGTTAAGGCTTTGCTGATTCGACAAGCTCAATGATTCAGGAAGGTACGCTTGATTTCGGCTGTTCATGGTTAACCCTCAGGTTATTTAAAGTTTTCGTTGATTCATTCGGCTAGTCAGTGAAGATCAAATAACTGAATGTCTAAAGTACGAAAAGAAGTCTACTGTAAAATGTTGTAAAAATTTAACAATAAAATTTCACAGTGTAAATTTCACAAATTGGGAATTCTAGGGTATTATTATCGGCAAGTCTTTAAAGCTATAGTGACAACATGAAAAACAAATCGCAGACCCTATACAGGAAAGCCCACTTTCTTGGGGCAAAGATTCGCAAGCTCAGGAAAGACAATGGCTTGACGCTGGACGACCTCTCTGTCCGCTGTATCCATATTGATGCCGAGTCGGCGCCTTCGGTGTCCTATTTGTCGATGATCGAAAACGGCAAGCGAATGCCTTCGGAGGATATGTTGGAGGTTGTCGCTAGTGTCTTTCAGAAAGAGTTAGATTGGTTTTTCGATGAATCAGTCGAGCAACAGCCTTTGGTTAGTCCAAAAAAGAGCGCCGGCGGGATTGCTGGAGTGGCTTTGGAGCCTGGATTTTTGTTCTCCAAAGATCATCTGCAAATAGCGATTCCTGAGCTTTTGTCTCAAGGGGGCATTACTGGTCGCCAATTTGGGCATTTATTGATCAGGGCCCATCAGGAGCATCATCAAAATCGCTTTCCTGATCTTGAGAAGGCTGCAGAGGATGTCGGCAAAAAAGTTATGCCTCTGTCGGCGCCAGATACTATGGCTCTGTGTAAAAAAATGGGCCTCAAAATCAAATGGTTTGACCGAGCACCGGATATTATCGAGGATCCCGACAATACTGGATTTAAGACGCTGGTAAGGTCTTTCTTCGATGCTCCGGGAACCATCTACGTCAATGAGCGATTGAAAAAGCACCCTGCTAGATTGAAATATGATTTAGCGACGCATATTGGCCACAGCGTTCTACATGGCAGAGATGGGCTGCGAAGTATTTCCGCAGTGGGGGGCAATACCTTTGATGCGAAATCTTGGAGTACCCAGGCTCAGACCGTAGATTCCAAAGACATTCTGCACGCATGGCGTGACTTCGAATGCAGTTTTTTTGCCGGTGCGTTGCTGTGTCCTAAAATACCGGCACGGCAATTCTTAGGTCGCCATGCCTATTCATTGGAAAGCGCAAAACTTTTAGAAGTGTCCACAGCGGTACTGATGCGAAGAATGACGGCGGTTTCTCCCTACCCCCATTGGCATTATTTTGATGCTTACCCGCCAGGAAAACTTCGAGCTGTCTATCGAGGTAATGGTATTCCATTGCCTTGGGGAAACCTCAGAGAAATGAATGACCCTTGTACCCACTGGTCAGTGTTTAATATGTTAAACACAAAGACACAAAAGCCGGCGGCGCAAATTTCGGTTCTGCGAAATGGTGATGATGCACGGCTGTACTGCTGTGAATCGGTGCGGGTAAAAGATGCCGCAGATAATTTCCATGTGGTTTGCGCTGGAATCGATATTGGTCCAGCTATCGAAGCTCAAGGAGTTTCGCCTGATGAGGTCATTGATGAGGTTTTTCAAGCCTGCCTAAACAGTGATGGCTCGGCGAAGGTGCCGCCTCGCGCTGCGAAAGTGATTAGCAGCGTAGCGAATATCCTCAGTATCGATTGGGTAAAGAAGGGATTAGATTCAGAGGCGAATATTATTTGTCCACGCAGTTCTAACTGTCCTCGCGACCCTTGCTGTGTCACCAAACCAGTTAAGCGCCGCCCAATAACCGAGGACATTCGGGATACGATTATTAGCGAAGCCCGCTAGTTGCATCTCAGTATTATGAACTATCGTTAAGTTCTCCTTGGTAGCGCTCGCTCATAATTCTTGCGGCATTGTTAAAATCTCGCTCGAATGCGGAATTGAATAAGCGCCTCACAATAAATCCAGTTAGCCGCGAACTAGGCTGATACACAACGGAGATTTTTACTGCAGTTTTGTTGACATCAATCTCTGTAAACTCGTATTTCGCTAGTGAATATTTCAGCGGCACTGACAAAGTGGACTTACTAATATCGGTGAAGTAGGCGTAGGTCGAGGTAGGCTCCATGATTAAAAAACGCTGCACTAAGGTGCCGCCTTCTTTCATTGTTGTGATTCGTTCTGTTCCTGCCGCTTTGATACCTTTTCCTGCGCTGTTGTCAAAAGTAATGGTTTCTGCATCATTTGTGTAGAGATCTAATCGTTCCATTAGGAATCTAAAAACATAGTCAACCGGGGCATCTACCGATATGGTGACAGAGTTTTCAGGATCGCTCACCACTCGTTCGAGCTCTGCTTGAATAAATACACTGTCGTAACTGGGTTGGGCATTAACTGCATTCGCCCCCAAAAAGAAGGCGGATGCAGTTAAGCCAAGAAAAAGTTTACTTAAACTCATCTCAGCCACAAATTCTAATCAGGCAAGCTGTAGGCAATAACGTAGCCACCTTCGACCTCGCCATTGTCAACCGCGGTATTTTGAGATGCTTCGGCATCTAAACTAAGACCCCCTCCTCCATCTGCCACAGTAACTAAAACGTATTGCTTGCCCGTTGTTGGGCTAACGTAGCTCATTGGTGTTGCTGTTGACGAGCTTGGTAAGGAGTCAGTCCACACTTCTTTGCCGGTATTGATATCAATAGCTCGCATTGTGCTGTCTAGAACCCCGCCAGTGAAAATAAGACCTCCGCCGGTGACGATGGAGCCGGCCTGATAGAACATGCCCATAGGCAAAGGCAGGCCGCTAGGGATGCCAAGTGGGCCTTGTTCCTTCGCTGTGCCTAGTGGACGCCGCCAAAGCACTTCTTGTGAGGCAAGATCGACAACAGCCATCTCGCCGTAAGGTGGACGCAGACATGGCGCAAAAATTGGCGATAAAAAGAAAAATGAGAACACGCCGTAAGGGGTGCCAGATTGCGCGCCGCCAATACCGAAAAAAGTATCGTCTCGAACTTCATCCCGAGGAATGAGCCGGACAACCGATGGCATGTGTAAGATGTTCACAACCATTAGATGATTGATTTCATCTACTGCAACACTGCCCCAATTCATCCCACCGCCGACTCCTGGATAGACCAGCGTACCTTGGGTGCTAGGCGGTGTTAGCGGCCCTTCGTAGCGCAAATTTTTGAATTGGAGACGGCAAGCCGCTTGATCAAAAGGGGTAAGTCCCCACATATCCGCTTCGGTAATACGTTTCTGAGCGAAGGAGGGCATGCCCACGGAAAAAGGCTGAGTTGGGTTGGTGATTTCGTCGGGAATATCAGTTTGCGGGGTGGGAATTTCAGCAATTTCCGTAATAGGCTCGCCGGTTATTCTATCTAACAAAAACACCTCGGCACGCTTGGTGGGTACAATCACGGCTTTGCGAACAACCCCATCAATAGGGATATCAACCAAGGTTGGCTGCGAAGGCACGTCCATGTCCCAGATGTCATGGTGAGTGGTTTGAAAATGCCAGCGCACTTGACCCGTTTTAGCGTCTAGGGCAACTACTGAGCTTGCATACTTTTCCATGGCTTCACTGCGGTGGCCGCCATAATAATCGGGTGTTGCGTTGCCGGTGGGAACGTAAACCAGCCCGAGTTCGTCATCGGCGCTGGTTAAACTCCAAACATTTGGAGTGCCGCGGGTATAGCTGTCGTTACTGTCTGGTAAGCCAAGACGGTCTTCTCGGCCCATATCCCATGCCCATTCCAGTTCACCATTGACTGGATTAAATCCGCGTACCACACCGGAAGGTTCGTCGGTTTCTTGATTGTCAGCAACCCAACCCCCTAACACTAGAACATCACTGGCGATGGTGGGAGGAGAGGTTACGAAATAGAAGCCAGGTTTGACATCGCCCATGCCTGGAAGAAGGCTGATTTCTCCATCTATCCCAAAGTCGCTGCAGCGCTGGCCGGTGACACTGTCCACGGCAAACATCCTGGCATCGGTTGTCGCCGTAAAAATACGCTTAGGGCAAACCTCTGAAGAGGAGTCTTCCGGCAATTCATAATAAGTTACACCACGGCAGGTGTCCCAGAATCCGAACATTGCTGCCTTAATCTTTGGATCAAATCTCCAACGTTCTTCACCTGTATCAGGATCAAGTGAGACGATTATATTCTGGCCTGTGCACATAAAGAGGCCGTCATCAATCTGAATGGGTGTGCCTTTAAATGCACCCGGTACCTTTGTTCTGGTCTGCCAAGCAATCTCAAGCTGGTCGACATTTTCGAGATTTATTTGGTCTGTGGCGGCGAAGCGAGTGCCTGATTTTGAAGAGCCATAGTGGGCCCAGCTTCCATCTGCATTATTAACCGTGCCGGTTCCTGCCGCGCTCGGTGTACCAATTTCGTAACTTGAGTTAGCAACAAATAAGGCAATGACCAGCAGCGACATTGCCGCCGTCGTGACTTTGGTTGTGATCTGTTGAAACAGCGGCAGTGGTTGTGCCTGTAATAAGCCTCGGCGAACTCTAGGAAGTACAAACCAAAGCCCAAGAACTGTAAACATCGCCACTCTAGGTGCCAACGCCCAAGGATCTAGCCCAACTTCATACAGTGACCACAGATAAGTTAAAACAAGAAATATGCCGTAAAGCTTGGCGCCTCTATTATCGCCTTTAAATAAAAGGACAGCCGTAATAGTTAGCGTGACCCCTGCCAGCACGTAATAAAGAGAGCCACCAGCGAGCATGAGATAAATGCCTTGAATAAATAAGGCCAGCCCGATGATTCCGATAACAATAGAAAGGAAGCGCGGCTTAGGAAATGCGTGGGATGAAATTGTCACTTTAGTTGCTCCACAGGGTACATTTACCCTTAGTTTCGATAAGTACATGTTCTCATAAAACTTGAAATTAGTAATATAGATCTCAGGGCAGCGAAGGAGTAAAAATCAATCTAGATAAAACGCGGTAAACGCTGCTAAAGATGGTGGCGGCGATCATGTAACTGATGCGAGCTTGCTCTGTGGCGGTGGATGTTTCTCCTGCGCGCTCCTTAGTGTATCGATTTACCCAAAAATTCGATAAAAGCGGTTAATTTGAGCTTACTAATAGCCGTCGTAATCTAATAAAACATAGTAATATCAATTATTTATGTGAGCATTGAGCCTGCGAAATTTCTGAGACAATTAGTCACATGCATTATGAGGCTTGAATGGTTAAAATTGTGCATTGGAAATAATTTCGCAATTAAAATGAGGGGGTTAATTCTCATAAGAGTTGCTAAACAATTCACCGATTAATTCATCGAAACAATGGGAGTTACCTTGTTTAAGTTAAAGCATCCTAAATTGATAGGCAGTCTTCTTATCGCTGTATTAGTGATGGTTAAGCCGTTAACGGCTGCAGCAGAGAATTCAGCCTTAGCAACAGTTTACCCAGATTTGAGCGCCCTCATGGCAACCCATGAAATACTCCATGCTCGGATCTTTGAAGAAATTGAAGCCACCAATGCGTCTTCCTCTTCGGTCATAGGTAAGCGGCTCTTAGTGGAAGCAATTGTCGAATTGGCTGAGGCTGCGGGCTCACACTATCACTCGTCCAATAGCCATTTGGCGATGCTTGGCCCCCACCGAGTTTTTGAAAGTCGTGCGACTCCGGGCATGATTACGCTTATCAGGCGCCAGGGCGATGAAGAGTTAGCAGTGACAGCATTCGAAGATATTGGTTTGTTACCAGAAGTTGCCGTTGAGACCTTGGCTCGGGGCCGTGAATTTATTATTCAAGTGATGAGCATCTATCTTGATGACAATACTATCGACAAGAAGGCAGCCATTGATGAAGCCGTAGCTGATTACTTAAGCGATGATACTCACTCCGTAGCGTCCCAGCCCAAATCCGAAGAGTTACTGTCAGAGCATGGCGCAGCTTATGCTTATCGAGTAGGTTTTCCTCAGTTTAGTGGGTTAACTTGGGCGTCACAGTGGCTAAAAATAGCCGTATTGGAGATAGCGGCCACCAGCCCTGACCGAGAAAGCCTGTATAAAGATGTCGCGTTTGCACTGGGTTCTTATGAAGAGAAAATCACCCGGTTGCACGGAAGCTTAGTGTCATTACCAAGTGACATTCCTGGTATTCCTGTGGTCGCGCCTAACTTCTACACATTGCACCCGCAAGCGTCTGTCATTATCGACAATTTGGAAGCTTTAAAAGTGGTGATCGGTGACATTCTCGCTTACCCGGAGCAAACAGATAGACAGGGCGCTATCGAATCGATGGTGGCTCAGTACACCAGCAAAACCGTTCACATAATCGATCAAATGGACTATATGATTTTTGTTCTTCGAGGTGGAATCTACGGCGCCGGTGGCCCCGCTCGAGGTGGCATGGATCAAAATGATAGAAACTATTCACGGGATGTACAAGAAAACCCCCACATTAGCAAAAACCCTATGTCGCAGTAATTTGCGATAGGGAAAGAACCTTTGGATTTTACATATGGGACTCGCTAAGTTTTTTTCTTCGCTGGCTTTTTTGACAGCGTCAATTTTTTCAACAATTTCATTTGCCGCTATAGAGCGAGTAGGTGATTTTGCGTTATTAGATGACCAAGGTGAATTCCACCAAATCAGTCGATATATCCATCGCAATGCCGTGGTAATGATGTCTTATTCGTCCAGCTGTGGGGCTATGGATTCAAAACTAAAATCCTTTCATGCCTTACGTGCTAAATATGCTGAAAACAACATCGAGTTTCTGCTAATCGACTCATCCCCAAGCCAAAAATTAAACGACAGCTTCGATGTGCCTATGCTTCGTGATAGTGGCCAGTTGGTAACGGAAGCCTTGGAGATTGCCAATGCGGGCGAAGTCATGGTTTTTAATCCTGAGCGGTTGTCGCTTTTCTATCGCGGTCCAGTTGATGGCGACCTAGGCGATACTCTTGAGAGCGTCGTTAACGGTCAAGCTAAAGATACGATAAAATCTGAAACCACCGGTTGCGTACTTAAATTTCCGGTCAGAGAAATGCATGCATCGAACCCTCCAGATTATTCTACCGAGGTGGCCCCCGTCGTATTGAAAAATTGTTCCGAATGTCATCGCTGGGGCGGCGTTGGACCGTTTGCTTTAGACAGCTATGTCTCGGTGCTCGGATGGTCGCCGATGATCCGTGAGGTCCTCCTCAATAAGCGTATGCCGCCTATGCAGGTTGATCCGTCTATTGGTCATTCCATCGGCGCTAAATATATTTCTACTGAAGACAGACAGACATTAATTCATTGGATGGCCGCTGGTGCACCGCGCGGTGATGGTGAGGTCGATCCACTGGAGTTAGTGCCGATTGAAAAAATTTTCGAATGGGAGCTGGGTGAACCAGATTTTATTGTCAAGACTCCGCCTAATGAAGTGCCGGCGGTTGGAATTCAGGATTACGCCTATAGTGAAGCAGAGTTAACTTTCGATGAAGATAAATGGGTTCGTGCATTTCAATACCGCCCAGGCAAAGAAGCGGTGTTGCACCATTTGATGGCCTTTGTCTCTTCTCCTGAAGAAGATTTTTGGGGGGCAGAGAAAGATGGAAAAAGTGTTACTAGGCGTTTTGTAGGAAGCTATATTCCCGGCGCCAATCCGGCGACTCAGTTTCCAGAAGGCACCGCAGTTCTTATACCGAAAGGTTACAAACTTTCCATACAGTCTCACTATGTGTCCAACGGTGTTGCCACAACTGATGAAACAGTTATTGGATTATATTTTTCTGACAAAAAAGACCACAAAGAAATTTTGACTCAAGCGGTGTCAGCTAAATTTATCATTCCGCCTTATGAAAACAATCATCCAGTGCATGCAAGTTATCAGTTTGATGATGCCGTGCAACTTACAGCGGTGCGTTCGCGAATGAACTTTCGTGGCAAGAAAATGAAGTTCACGTTAGAGACGCCCGATGGCTTGATGCGGGACATCTTTAGCATCCCCGCTTATAATTATGGCTGGCAGCCCAACTACACTCTCGACACGCCACAGGCAATTCCGGCAGGGAGTATTGTTCACGTGACGGGAGCTTTTGATAATTCACTCTCAAATCCTTTCAACCCAGACCCAACTCAGGAAGTTGAGTTTGGCTTGAACAGTTGGGAAGAGATGTTTACTGGCTACCTGACCTTTTATAAAGAAGAATAGCTTCGGTATAGGGGTGGGATCGACGGTTTAGCATTTTGGTCAGGGTCATGACCCTGACCTCATAAACTCTCAGAACCATAGGCCGATCAGCCTATCTGTCCGTTCGCTAGATACCTTTCTTGATTATATTATCGAATCAGGACGTCAGGACCTGAGATGTTGTCTGCTCACGACACTGCGCAACTGCTCGCAGGCAACACCCTGGCACCTGACCCGTAAATTTGGAAGTTTGAGGCCTCGAACGGTGTATAGGTTGCGGAATTTGAAAGTGCCCGAGTAATCCCTGCGACTAAAGCTGCACTTTTGCTTTTCTGACTATCTCTATGGCTTCAACTGGCTTAAGAGATTTAAAGCAGCGTTATGATATTGCTTGCTTATGTTCAGGCTCAGCGTGCCGGAAGAGCTGCCCGGAGCGTTGCCAAAAATCCGCATGCTCCTGCCCTGCAAAACTAACTCAGAACTCCAAAATTTATGCTTTAGACAAGACTGGGTAATGTCAGCTAAATCAATTTCCACATATTTAATGCTGGATTTAAGCAGGCCAAAAAATGAATCGCTCGTTTGGTATTCGAGATGTAATTTCCCATCGTTTACATAGACCATACCTTCCGATTGCATTAAGCCGGAGGGGTCCGATACGGTGAAGCTAACACTAGCATTCGAGGCAACTTCGATTTTTGGTGAGTTGAAAGCGTGCATTCGAGTTCTCTCGGTCGCCATTTCCACGAAGTCTGGCGCGTATCGAAGACCTGCATAGTGGCCGAGTAAGAACAGTCCGGTTCCGAAAAGGACATAGCCAGCCCAGAAGCTCTCCGTACCGGTAAAAATGTTGATGAAAATACACAATAAATTGACGAGTACGAAAGTGAAACAGTGGCCTTTAAAGCGCAGCCAAAGTAGTCGTTCCTTGTCTTTGGTTTGATGTTCGTCTTCTAAAAGGCCCACGGCGCGATCAATTTGTGCTTGGCCGACCCCAACTTCTTTGCCAATTGATACGAGCTCCTCGTGATCTATACTGTTTTCTGAATTTCGATTTTCATCTTGCAAACTAAGTCTGATAATGTCCGCAACTTCGTCGCTGCTGAAACGACGAGAATTGTTAGATTTTGCTTGTTCAGAAGATCCCGCAGGAGATCCCGCAGGAGATAGTTCAGGAGCTTGTTCTGATGCATCCGACTCAACCATGTGCCTCTTCCTTTTCTATTTCTTTTAGGTGGTATTATTGAAGTGCTTTGCTGCCATATTCAATGATAGCAATATTTGAGCCAAGTCGTGTGAGCGGACGTTGACCGGCATATTTTTGCTCCACAGGTCAATAGGAGTAGGCCTTCTGCCTTTTATGTATAATATGGGTTGTGTTCCCGAAAATATAAGAGAGAGGCCAAGAAGCAAGGTTTCTGGTTATTTTCGCCAAGGCTCTGTAATTCATATTCACAGTGTACTTTCTTGGCTTTTCAAATAGATAAATCGTTTAGGCATTGCACATCTCAGGCCTCTGTCGCAGAATGCGCGGCGATACTCTTTGAGTGCTTATTGTCGATTTTAAATAATAAGGAAATTAGACTTCACTATGGATATAGTTCAAAAAATTGCTGAAGAATTAAAAGTAAAAACCCAGCAGGTTAGCTCAGCAATCACTCTTCTGGACGAAGGCGCTACGGTTCCTTTTATCTCTCGCTACCGTAAAGAAGCCACGGGCGGCCTAGACGATCTGCAGCTTAGAGATCTAGAGTTAAGGCTTCATTACCTCCGGGAAATGCAAGACCGCAAACAAGCTATTCTGTCCAGCATTAGCGAGCAAGAAAAACTGACTCCGTTACTTGAGAAACAAGTCCATGCTGCGCAGACAAAGGCCGAGCTCGAAGACATTTATCTGCCCTACAAGCCAAAGCGAAGAACTAAAGCAATGATTGCTTTAGAAGCAGGATTAGAGCCATTAGCGGATCAGCTCTATGCCGACCCAACTCTCAATCCTGATTCGGCAGCCGAGCCGTTTATAAACAAAGACAAGGGCGTTGAGGACAGTAAATCAGCTCTCGATGGCGCCAAACAAATTCTGATGGAGCGGTGGAGCGAAAATGCAGAGTTAAGCGGTCAGTTGCGCGGCTATTTATGGGACTACGGCTACCTGCAGTCTAGGGTATTTGAAGATAAGAAAAACGAAGCAGAAAAATTTAGAGATTATTTTGAATACGACGAGCAGCTCAAAAAGATTCCACCGCATCGTGCTTTAGCAGTATTTCGAGGGCGTAAGGAAGGTTTTCTTGCCGTGTCACTAATCTCTCACGTCAAAACAGAGGATAGTACTGTCAAAACGCTTGATCCCTGTGAAGCGATGATTTGTAAAAGGTTTGGAATTGAGGACAAAAAAAGAGCAGCGGATAAATGGCTGCTGGAAGCTGTTCGCTGGACTTGGAAAATTAAATTACTAACTAGGCTAGAGTCTGATCTGTTAGGGCAATTACGAGAAACCGCCGACGAAGAATCTATTCGAGTCTTCGCTGAAAACATGAAAGCAATATTGTTGGCACCTCCTGCCGGAAATAAAATCACTATTGGTTTGGACCCTGGTCTTCGGACTGGGGTTAAAGTTTCTATTGTCGACCAGACCGGAAAATATCTAGAAGACACGGCGATTTTTCCACATGCACCTAGAAACAACTGGGACGAGTCTATCAATGTTCTCGCCAAACTTGCCAAGAAACACAAGGCGCAGCTAGTAAGTATTGGAAATGGAACCGCCTCGCGTGAAACAGATAAACTAGTTGGCGATCTAATTAAGCGCCATCCTGAGCTAGGTCTAAAAAAAGCTATGGTAAGTGAAGCCGGTGCTTCTGTGTATTCTGCCTCAGATATCGCCAGAGAAGAGTTTCCTGATTTGGATGTCACAGTTCGTGGCGCTATTTCGATAGCGCGCCGATTACAAGACCCGCTAGCTGAACTAGTAAAAGTTGAACCTAAATCAATTGGAGTAGGTCAATATCAACACGACGTAAGCCAGTTAAAATTAGGCCAAGCACTGAACGCGGTAGTAGAGGACTGTGTTAATGCCGTTGGTGTCGATGTGAATATGGCGTCAGCTCCGTTGCTACAGCGAGTTGCTGGATTAAGCAGCTCGATTGCATCTAATATTGTCACTCATCGCAATACTCACGGTGAGTTCAAGCGCCGAGAGGATCTCAAAGCAGTTCCACGTTTTGGCGAAAAGAGTTTTGAGCAATCTGCTGGTTTCCTTCGAATCGTTAATGGCGATAACCCATTGGATGCGTCGGCTGTGCATCCGGAATCTTACAGCGTAGTAGAGAAAATTAGCAGAGCAAATAACAGAACGATTAATGAAATCATAGGCGATGCGGCATTCCTAAAGAAGCTGAAACCAGCAGACTTTATCGATGAAAGGTTCGGCTTGCCGACGGTTGTAGATATTTTAGCGGAGTTAGAAAAACCTGGTCGCGATCCAAGGCCTGAGTTTAAATCGGCCGACTTCAAAGAGGGTGTTGAGGTTATCAAAGATCTGAAACCAGGCATGATTTTGGAGGGCGTGATTACTAATGTCACCAATTTTGGCGCTTTTGTCGATATAGGTGTTCATCAAGATGGCCTTGTGCATATTTCAGCACTTGCTAGCAGTTTTGTAAAAGATCCCCATACTGTCGTCAAGACCGGAGATGTCGTCAAAGTTAAAGTAATGGAAGTGGATATTCAGCGAAAGCGTATTGCGCTCACTATGCGTCTCGATGACGAGCTGGTGCCTGCTGGGGATAAGCCCAAGCAGGCAGCCGACAACAGGGCTCGAACGTCTCAGCGTGCTTCGCGCGCTCCTCAGGGCACTCCTCCGATTAAATCTGGAACACTAGGTGATTTGCTAAAGAACGCAATTACGAAGAAATAGCGAAGCCTAAGTGATTTAATATTAAAACACTGGTGCTGGGGTAAATGTTTTGCGTTTACTCCGACACCTCATAAATAAATCCTAATAACACCAATCAACGCGCGGTTACTAAAAGCCGCTATGAAATTCATCAATGACTGCTCCTAATGTAAAACAAGGCCCCCTGCTAGCGGTAACCGCTTATTGCTTCTGGGGCCTAATTCCGATTTTCTTCAAAACTCTTGATGCAGCAGGCCCGGGTGAGATTTTGTCACATCGGATCATCTGGTCGGTGATGATTCTTGTTGTACTGTTAAAAATACTCGGCAAGTTTGATGATTTTCTTGCGACTCTGAAAAGTGTAAGGCGGTTAGCGCCGCTGGCGCTGTCTGCATTTCTCATATCAGTAAACTGGTTGGTTTTTATATGGGCTATAAATAGTGAGCGAGTACTGGAAACAAGTTTGGGTTATTACATTAACCCACTGGTAAGTGTTTTTCTTGCAACTGTGGTTTTAAAGGAAAGCCTTAACAGGCTGCAGTTGCTCGCCATTGGAATAGCGGCGCTGGGAGTTTTAAACCAGTTATTGATGTTCGGACAGGCACCCTGGGTCGCATTGACTCTGGCATTTAGTTTTGGTGGCTATGGTTTGGTAAGAAAAAAAATAGATGTTGATCCCTTTGTTGGCCTAACAGTAGAGACACTTATCCTTATGCCTATCGCAATAGGCTATCTGATAGCTTTGCAAAGCAGTGGTGAGGGTATTTTCCTGAAACTCAATATTCGCCTCGATATACTTTTAATACTTTCTGGAGCAGTTACGGCATTTCCTCTAATCGTGTTTGCGGCTGCTGCCAAGCGCTTGACTCTAACAGCATTGGGTCTGTTTCAATACATTGCACCGAGCGTTAGCTTTCTATTGGCAGTCCTGCTTTATGACGAGGATTTTGGCGCCACCGAAATCGTCACATTTACATTGATTTGGCTGGCACTCGCGATTTTTTGCATTGATAGTTTGAATGCCTATAAAAAGAAACGTGCTTAATTCTTGGCATTCTTATAATTTCCAAAACACTCTATCCGGCTAAACCATTCCTATTTCTTAATCGTGGGACCGGTCAATGATATTTGTAGCATCAATTCTTTCCAGTTTTTAAGTGAGCTATTTTTACTGCCGGTAAACGCAGCCTCAAGATGTTCCAGCTGTGTACTCGTAAGTTTGTTCTCTAATGCTTGCCCTCTCTTGCTTAGGATCAGTTGTTTTATACGTCGGTCACTTTCTGATAGTTGGGATGATATTAACTCCAATTCAATCAGCTTTCGCAGCGGTGGGTTTAACGCTTGCTTGCTCACTTGAAGTATTTTTAGCAGCTCATTAATGCTGATGCGTGGGTTGCGAGCGACAAAATATAGGATTCGGTGGTGAACCCTGCTCAATCCCTGATTCTTCAGTATCTGATCTGGGCCGGCGGTGAACGATCGATAAGAGAAATAGAATAACTCTATCGCTCCCAGCAATTCTTTTTGATTTAATTGGTCAACCATATTGACTTAATAAAAATTCGAGTTAAACTTCCGTTAAAAGGTAAACAACATTGACCTAGTTGTTGCGATTATTATCAGTATGTTCTGGGAGAAGTATTATGCTGCGGTTGTCCAATAGAATCGACAATCTAAAACCATCTCCTATTCGCGAGATTCTATCAGTTATCGATAAACCTGGGATGATTTCTTTTGCCGGCGGACTGCCGGCGTTAGAGTCTATGCCTAAACTGGAGTTAGGGGCTATGCCCCAGCAATATCTGCAATATGGGGAGAGTGCCGGAGAGCCAGAGTTACGGGAATTAATTTGCGCTGATATGTGCGCACAGGGCCTTTTTTGCACCGTGGATCAAGTGTTGATTCTCTCAGGGTCGCAGCAGGGAATTGACCTAGTTGCGAAACTGTTTATCGATGAAGGCTCAGCAGTTGCCGTAGAGAGCCCGACATACTTAGCTGCACTACAAGTTTTCAAGCTATTTGGAGCGGATTTCAAGGGCTTTCACTACAGTGACAAAGAATTAGCCGATGCCCACAAAAGCTTGCGCCTACTATACGCTATACCTACATTCCAGAATCCCAGCGGTTATTGCTATAGCATTGAAGAAAGGCAAGACCTTGCTGATTTCTGCGAATCTAATCAAGTTCCACTATTTGAAGATGACCCTTACAGGGAGCTTGCTTTCGATTCTTGTTGTACAACGCCAGTCTGTAGTTTTATGAAAGAAGGCACGTGGATCTACCAAAGTTCATTCTCAAAAACTTTTGTCCCGGGCATGCGTTTAGGCTATATGATCTGTTCTAACGATCTGATGAGGCCGCTTTCTCGACTAAAGCAAGCTGCGGATTTACACAGTAGCAGGATCAGTCAATGGCTTACAATTGCGTTACTGAAAGATAAGAGTCGAGGACGGAGGTTGGCGCAATTGCGTGATTTTTACAGTAAGCGGCGCGACTCTTTTGCAAAGAATTTGGATGAGCATTTCGCAGATTTGGCGACATGGAAGATACCTCCCGGCGGGCTTTTTTTTTGGCTTCGCTTGAACCGAAAAATGGACCTTAACAAAGTGTTAAAAGAAGCGCTTAAGCTCAATGTAGCGTTTATGCCTGGAGATCACTTTTTTAGCAATGATGAATGCGATGCTGTCTTAGATAGCTACTTAAGACTAAATTTTAGCTATGCCAATGAGGAGAATGCGCAGCGAGGCTTGGCTATTTTAGCCAATCTGATAAGGAACGCCTAGAAGAGGACTGTTCTTCCATCGGCGATTAGGGTGGCCTACTGAGGAAACGTGGCGAGTAATGCTAGGGGTTCGTCAAATTATGATACGGCTGAGTTTTTAGTTAAAAATAGCTAGTATATAAGTCATTTGTAAGCGTTAAGATGAAGTTGTGAAATCAGATTCATCTACGACGTCCTCATCTGATGAGCCGCTTTCATCTTCGGCTCGAGGGTCTAATTGTAGAGCTGCCTGAGCAGATGCTGAAGTGGCTAAACTAAAGTCACTCGGATGCTCGGTAACGCCAGTTTTAGTTCTAATCATCACTGCTACAGCTACGGCACCACAGACCAAAATGAAGAAATTGGTAATAAAAAAATAGTTTGGCCCAAATCTGTACATGAGCTGGGAGGTTAGTAGAGGGCCTATTACGGAGCCTGCTGCATTAGTCATCATTAATCCTGTTCCTACTTCCAGAAAATTGCCGTCTTGGGTATTGTCACTTGCAAGTGCGAGGCTCAGCGCATAGATCGGCATTACCGAAGCTCCAAACAAAAACATAAGACTAAAGGACATGGTTTGCGGCAGTACTATGGCTGCGGCTGCAACTACGGCTCCAAAAATCATGCAGGCAAGGATAACTAAGCGTCGGTCGATACGGTCTGAAATCTTGCCTAATGGCAACTGAGATAGTGCACCACCGGCGATTGCTAATGCCATCATGATGCTAATGCTACTGACATCTAGGCCCACTTGAATTCCATAAATCGCACCTAAACCATAAACAGAGCCGGAAATTAGCCCCGCAATTAGCGCGCCCAAAGCTGCAGCGCGAGAAGTTTTAAGGACTAGTAAAGGAGAGAAGCTTGCACCAGGTATAGCGTGTGGCTGTGTCGAGCTGGTAAGGCAAACCGGGACAGCGGCTAAAGCTATAAGCATCGCCGAAAAAATCAGTAAAGTGTAGCCACCAGGTGAAGATGCATTTAGTAATAGCTGACTTAATGCCAAGCAAGTTAAAACGATAACGGTGTAGGTAGCCAAGACGCCTCCGCGGGTCTCATTGCCAACTTCTGCGTTGAGCCAGCTTTCGATAACAAGGTATAAGCCTACTATCGAGAATCCGGTGATTACCCGTAGAAGCATCCAGAAGTAATAGTTTTCCAGTAGTCCCAAACTAAGAATGGATGCGGCCATCACTGACGTAAGTACTGCAAAACATCGAATATGCCCAACTCGGCTGACCATCTTAGGCACAATAAAACAGCCGCATAAAAAGCCGACAAAATACAAGGAGCTCAGCAAACCGCCTTGGGCGCTGCTCCAGCCGAGCATCTGGACTCGCAGTGGCATAAAAGCCAGCTGCAATCCGTGCCCTGTAATAAGAATGGCGACACCAAATAATATGGTGGAAAGCCTAAAAATTGATGCGATCAATATCCAGCCTCTTGATTGATTGATTGACTGATAAAATGAAATTAGGGAAGTAGATTCCGGTACAGATAAACCATACCAGCAATATCGGCGAATTATGCTATAACTTTTCGGATAGAGCTAAGGATTTCATTCTGTAATTGAGTTGTAGGATGGTGCTTTACTAAGAAAAGAGGCCTTCGATTCTAATTATCTAGCGGCGATTTTTACGGCGATAATGAAGGAGTAAATTGAGAACTACTGAGATCTACCTCGTAAGGCCGGTCAGAGTGCGTGCCTCCTCCCAATATTAAGCAACGCTCAGCAAGTCTGTTGAACGCTTTTGAGCAGCCGAATCTAATAAAATCTTTTTATCAGTTACTAGATTTGAGGCATATCTATTAAAACGTAGAAGCTAAACAATTCGCAAAGTCTGTGTAAAGTGGCGTTGAGTTAAGTTGGCAGGCTATACCGCGTAATATTGATTCTATTTATACTGCCTAGTAGTAAAGCTAAGAATAACTCCAATGGCTACTACTGGCACTGGCAATGTCAGGCCGACCGGTCCGAATAGAGCGCCGACGGCGATCAAAGTCAACAGAACCCGAAGTGTATGCAGGCGAACACTTCGCCTATTCATGTTACTGTAAAAATAATGGCATTTTCAGGCATAGATTCAGCGGTATTCAATCAAATTCGTCAACACGAAGGTAGCAGCGCTGCTGTGTTGATTAGGCGTCTTCAGGTATTTGGCGGGGTCATAGAGCAAACTGAAGATGCTGAACAGAAAAAAGCGCTACTTAAGCAAGCAGAAATGATTCATCGGTCGGCTTTGGAAAACATACCAGAGAAGTTTGACCTAGTGACATCGAGGATCGCTTTATAGCTTGTCCGCTGCGCCCAAACTGAAAGCTGCAAGTTTAGTGATGAATCGTCGAAGCTTTGAAAAATGATGAGCGCTGTCGGCGGGTCTAAACACATTGGGTAAGCTTCAGCCGCGCCTTCAGTAACTCTTGCACCTTCTTAATGTCTTGTTTACAAGCAATGTCGAATTGACTATTTAAACCGTAAATTGGAAAAATCTGGTAGTTCGAAAAATGATTCTTGATCAGGAATTTGTTAGGAGCATGCACGTAGAGGTTATAAAACTGACGCATTTATATAAATAACCAGTCTATTGAAAGAACCTCGCCGGTTATTCCGCTCAGGTTTATGGCAGCTTCTAATTTGAACGACTTTTTTGCTTCCAGAAAAACTCTACTCATGAGGTTTGACACTGATGTTGGTGATGCGAAGTCAATGACGGAGGTAAGTATTTCGGTAGCGCCTGTAATGACACCTAGATCAAAACTGATTTCTCGCAGCGCTTCTATTACAAGACTTAGGGGCTAGAGAGAAATGCTGGTGATGTCGTCCTCTTTCTTTTTGCTCTGACTATGAGTTTGCTCTAACTATAATCTTTGCTTTAATTATGAATATTGGTGACAGTAAGCCTGAACAAGAAATAAAGCCTGCGGAGGATTATATGAATACGGCTATTTTTCCTTTGGCTGTATCCTCGCTGGTGAAATCTTAAGTCACGCTGGCGGCGATAGCTAAACCTAGAACGCTGGGCGGCAGAAAAATATATTTTCAACTTCAACTTCAACTTCAACTTCAACTTCAACTTCAACTTTCACGTTAACGCTGCTGAGCTAGCCCATAAGCTGAGCAAAAAAAAGAAGTTCGGGTGGTTAATAATAAAAAGCTATTGATGAAAGGCGGGCAGGGGAAAACTAAAGTTAGGTAAAAGATAATCAGCTATTTCATCACCACTACAAGCTGCGCAAAATAGATTGCCTTGAATTCCGTCGCACTGAAATGATCGTAAGACAACATACTGTTCTCTGTTCTCAACCCCCTCGGCAATCACTTTCATCCCTAGGTCGTGGGCAATCGAAATAATCCCCATAGCTAGGGCCGCATCATCTTGGTTTGCGACTAGACCTTGCACGAAGCTTCTATCGATTTTAACAACGGAAATTGGTAGCTTTTGCAGGTAGCGTAGTGAAGAATATTCTGTGCCAAAATCGTCTAATGCAAACTGCACTCCAATTTCGGTAATTGCCTCCATAATGGGAAGTATAGAATCAAAGTCATGCAAAATGGCAGTTTCTAATACTTCAATCTGAAGCAGTTCGGCAGGCACTTTGTATGTCGTCAACAAATTTTGAATTCGGCTGGGAAGGGCCTGCTCAGCAAAACTTTCAGCGCCAAGGTTGATAGAAATAGGAGCTGGTTCTAATCCGGCTGATTTCCAATAGGCGATTTGCTTGACGGCTGCCACTAACACCCAGTTATCTAATATAGTGACGAGGTCAGCGGAGACTGCGGCGTTGACTATTTCAACCGGTGGTACTTTGCCAAGCTGATGGTCATCCCATCTTAGCAAAGCTTCAGCCCCTATCAGGTGTCCAGAACTCACGCTGACTTTTGGTTGAAAATGTAGGCTCAACTCGTCTTCCTCAATGGCATGCAGAAGACGCAGAGCGATATTACTGGCTCGATTTTCCGCCGATAAATCTTCGTCAGAAAAAATATTGTATCCCACTCCCTTCTCTTGAGGTGTAGATCTCGCTGCCGCCTTGCAATGATGAGTTGTCTGATCAATGTTATTAGTGACTTTCGCCACGCCTATTCGAATTGCCAAATCGGGCACCGAACTGGGAAGTAGGACCTTATGTTTTAATGCTAGCTGAGCGTTTGCAGCAAGTTCTTCTAGGGACTGCTGACAGCCTTTGATGAACACTAACAGGCCTTCACGGAGCTGGCGCCCATAGAGAGTTTTTTCGTTTTGAAAAGTTCTTACTAAAACCTGCGCCACAGGGCCGATCACACTCTGATAGGTTTCCAGTCCATGGACTCGATATATAAAATCTAACTGTGGCAGGGAAATAAACAGCAATACGTCTTGCCCCGGGTCTCCACTCAGACTGAGTAAGGCTTCACATTGATTACAAAATTCAGCGTAGTTAAAGAAGCCTGTCATTGGGTCCAGGTGGGCAGACAGCTGAGACCGCATACGTGACTGAGCGTCAATAATATCCTGATTCATCTCAGCCTGTACTAGTTTGGCGAATGCAATAACCTGCCTTTGTTCTTTAGCTGAAAACGTTCGAGGTTTAGTATCAATTAGGCACAGAGTACCTAGGGGGTATCCTTCTGGAGAATGCAGAACAGCGCCGGCATAGGAACGAACGAAAGGATCTCCCGTGACTAATGGGTTATGTGCAAAGCGCTCATCATTGTGCGTATCACCTACCAATAATATTTCATCGCAAAGCAGCGCATGAGAACAGAAAGCGTGCTTACGAGGGGTGTGGGTTACCGCAAAGCCGCAGCTCGATTTAACCCACTGCCGGTTTTCATCGACGAAAGTGATTAGCGCGATAGGGACATTGAGCACATCTGCCGCCAAAGCTGTCAAGCGATCAAAACGAGGTTCTGGAGCCGTATCCAAAATCCCCAGTCTATAAAGAGCAGTTAATCGATCCTTTTCATTCGCTGGAGGTTCTGCTTGGGAATGCGGCAAGCTTTTTATGCTGCTCATTGATATGGATACTCAAAGTTTTTTTTGTCGAATTGAAGGTATAAGTCTAACTCCACCCCAAGCTCAATCCACAATAGTTGCCGGAGAATGTGGTTTGCTTATCTTCATGGTCGTGCATTTTAAACCTAGTTTATGTGATATTAACTTAACTTATCCATGGTTGCTTGATTAGTACTAACAGAGTATTCGCATTTTACATGCTGCTTGTTCTATTTCGTCTTGAGTCTGCGCGGCGGGAACTTTTTGTTTTGCATCATGACGCACTTCTTCTTCCTCGGTACCTTTGCGCATGCCTTCTGGCGCTGGCGAAGGTGATTCGCGAATCGAATCAGATACGAGTCTTAGGTTAGCGTGTTCACGTCTGTCAAAAGAAATACAATCTCCAGAGCGAAAACCAATGTGTTAGATGATATTGCCGGTTTCAGAGGCCTTATTGAAACGGATACAATATTGCTACGCCGCTTTGCATAGCTGCTGTAGGAGAACCGCTGAGGGTGGCGCCACCTAGCGCAGCGGTCGCTTGACGTTCAGGCTCGGAATTTCTCGCGAGTTCCAAGCCGGTGGATTTTCCGACTATAGTGCCTGCGACTTGCTTGCTGATGGCTACTATTGTGAAATCAGGGAGAAATCAAAAGATTTTGGTCGTAAGCGTCGCTTAGGAGCTTTTGCACACTGCTGACAAATTGTTGGGCGTGCATGCTTTTTATGACCCCCCAATGAAAACTAATTTTGTCCATGAGCTCGGATAACTCTGGGCTATCTGCTGCTTTGTATGCGATTTCATATCTAGGCGCTAGAGAGAACAATTGAGCTCGGTGCAAATCGATCTTAGCCATGACATCTTTATCTAATAGGCTGTAGTAAGAATTTATAAGTTGCTCTGGATCATCATCTGCTTGCAGCCCGTTTATTTCAGCAATTAGGTTTGCGTCAAGTACAAAGATAGTAAATTCTTCCTCTGCCGCAAAAACCATCATTGAAAGAGGAATAGACAATAAAAAAGCTGAAACAAAACGAGTATGCATAGTAATAGGTTACTTAACGCCAGCGTTTGAACTTAGAATTAATTCGTTACGAGTTGCTTTGTGGCTATAACTCATGCGAGTTTGATAACGGCAAGTGTCTGCGATTGACGACTATAATCTGCCGCTTAAGATAAATAATCTCAAATAAACCCCCTGACAGCAAATGCCCCGCATAAAAAATCAGTTTGGCAATAAGTAAACGAAAACGTTGGCAAAGCAGGGGAAGAAATAAGAAAAGTAGTAGCACAGGCAGTAAGACCGGCAGTAAGGCTGGTAGTAAGACAATACCCCGCTGCCACAACAAGGGTGGCAGTGGAGTGTAGGTTTTCATGCTATTCAATAATGGCTTGCTGCACCGCATTCTCAAAATCATATTGAGTGGCAGGGTGTGGCTGTTGCAACATAATTACCGCCGTTAACTCTTCTTCCGGGTCGGTCCATGAGCGTGTGCCAAATGCGCCACCCCAGCCAAATGCCCCAGCGCTGCGCCGAGCATTAGAAGTGATAGGATCTACGGTAACTCCAACGGTATAGCCAAATCCCATACCTTCTTGAGCTTGTGAAAACCCCCTGTACAAATCACCAATTTGATTGCTGCCCATCATTCGCACTGAGCGAGGGCTCAACAAACGATTGCCAAATAACTCGCCGCCATTAACAAGCATCTGTTCAAACTTCAAATAGTCCTCAGCACTGCTTGTCAGCCCGCCAGAAGCTGAAAAGTATTTTGTCATAGGACGGTCAAAAAAAGGCGACATGTCTCTGTCTGAAATTACAACCCGACGGCTTTGGTATTCAGCAGGCACATTAAAGTAAGTGTTGTTCATATCCAAAGGCTTGAAAATGCGCTCGCTGAGGAACTCTTCAAATGTTTGTCCTGAGACAATTTCAATAATGCGCGCAACAACATCCAATCCTACACCAGGGCTGTAAGCCCAGCGTGCACCAGGTTGGAAATCCAGTGTGTATGATGCATAAACTGGCATTTGTGTTTCAAGAGTTGCATCTGGTCCCCGAGGCTTACGTTCTTTAATGGCAGTGCCAAGCCCGCCACTTACAAGCCCTGAGGTATGTGTCAAAAGATCGTGGATGGTAATCTCACGATTTGCGGGCACTAAGCGATGAGCAGGAGGATTCTGAGGGTCAACACGGTAAGGACTGATGTCTTCATCTGAGCCTGCTAATACAGCTACTTGCATGTCTGCGAATTCGGGAATGTATTTTGAGACCTTATCTTCCGGCCTTACTAGTCCTTCTTCAATCATCATCATAGTCGCCACCCCAAGTATGGGCTTAGTTGAGCTCATCATGATGAATAAAGAGTCATCTTGCATCGGGCGTTTTGTGTCAACATCCAGCAATCCGTGGGTCGCAAAATGCACCAGCTTGCCTCTTCTAGCGACTACAGTAACGGCGCCTTGGATATCGCCAGCATCTAAATGGCGCTGTATTACGGTATTTATTCGGTTCAGTCTCTCTGATGACATGCCCACGTCTTCTGGCGTCGCGCTAGGGATTTCGGCGGCATGGAGCAAGCCCGTTATAGCCAAACATAACAGGCTTATACAGATGGTTCGTGCTCTATATTGTTTTTTACGGAGGTTCATTATTATTATCTCGCACTTGTGGTTTATTGCTCGAGCGTAACTCAAGCAATGTGAATAGAAAAACCGAATAAACTGGTTTTCGTTTCCATGCGTCGATAAATCCCCTGCAATTCGCCTATTGCCGCGTTAAGTGGCTTGATAGGCGAGAGTTTTGTTCTTTTGCCTTATCCTCTGTCATTTCTCTTGCCTACTGTCATATGGGAAAATCATTCATCGGCGGGGCGACAGAGCCTATGCTTTAATAAGGTTTGTGCTATAGAGTAACTAGTCCCTCGCTGTATAGAGTGCAAAGCAGGGCTGTGTTTTAGATAGAGCGAGCTAGAGACCTTGCTGTCTTTTTGGATTGAACTTATTAATTGGCCGGCTATTACTTTCCAGCAATGACCTCACAACTATGACTTTACAGTACTATCAAGTAATAATATCGTATAAAGGTAGCAACTATTTTGGCTGGCAAGATTTAGGTGACGGTGGCATAAAGCCAACTGTTCAATTCGAAATTCTTAAAGCGCTTAGAAAAATATGCGATTTTTCCGACTGTATAGTTGCTGGCGCTAGCCGTACCGACGGCGGTGTTCACGCCCAAGGACAAGTTGCCAAATTGTCTATTCCATTACTAATCGATCCAGCTAAGCTTTTACTTGGATTGAACTCATTGCTGCCTAGTGACATTCGTGTGCGCTCTTGTTCGAGCTGCGCAAAAGACTTCAATCCTAACAAAGACTGCGTGAGCAAAACGTATCGCTACTATTTTACAATTGAGAAAATTAGCGTGCCAGCACTCAGTGATATTGTGGCTCACATGCCCTTTTTAGAGCAAGACACGCAGCAAGAGCTATCGTTTCATAAGAGGGTTAGCAAAGCCTGTGATGCCTTTATTGGAGAGCACGATTTCTATAGTTTCTCGACTAGAGATAAAAGCGTTAATTCCTCGGTTCGGAAGATAAGCAGGCTTGAATTGTTGAAATCCGATCTGTCTGATTTTGGAACTACCATCTATTATTTCGAAATTGAAGGAACTGGATTTCTCAAACATATGATTCGCTATATTGTCGCTGCCCTTTTGCAGGTGGGAAAGGGAAAGATTGATTCAGGCCGTATTGAGGAGATGTTAAGAAACCCCTCCCAGGATAAAATTTGCCCCAAAGTGAAAGCTAAGGGGCTTCATCTAATTGACATTAACTATGAAGAATAAAATAGTTAAGTTCGGCACTAGTTAAGGTTGCGTTCTTTTCTGAGCCGCTGCATCAAGGACCCTTAGAAAATTGCCGCTCCATATTTTCGCAATATCTGTCTCAGAGTAGCCTCTGTCTAGTAAAGCAATTGTGATATTGGCAGCTTCACTAGCATCTTCATAGCCGTCAATTCTGCTGCCGTGGTTGAAATCGTTGCCTATACCGACATGATCAATACCGATGCGCTGCACAATATAGTCTATATGCTCGACCATATTTTCAACGCTAGCTGGCCCAAGTAGATCGCTTACCGCGGAGGTAAATTCAGATCTCTTGGTAAGGTCTTCAATTTCCCAGTACAGTTCAAACGGATAGCTATAGTCTTCTGACACGCCTGCTTCGCGGCGCAGCTTACGCAATGTTGAAATAAACTCAGGTTCTGAAATATTTAATAGGTAAGCTCTAAATGCCGCAACGTGAATAACACCGCCGTTTTCTCCGATCAAATCAATTTCTTCATCTGAAAGGTTACGGTCCGCATCCGAAATTGCTTTTACGTTTGAGTGACTCGCTATTACAGGAGCGGTAGTCAAGGCTAAGGTCTGTATGGCTGCAGCTTTGGACATCTGTGATATATCAACAATAGCGCCAAGTGAATTGATCTTCT
Organism: Pseudohongiellaceae bacterium; assembly: GCA_047627195.1. Taxonomy (GTDB): domain Bacteria; phylum Pseudomonadota; class Gammaproteobacteria; order Pseudomonadales; family Pseudohongiellaceae; genus UBA9145. The sequence goes on from JBLHTH010000004.1 coordinate 42,464, forward strand.
CTATTGCAGCGCGACCCAGCTGAGATAAACCTTTATGTTCTTCAGTTATCTCATAGGCGCCTTTCTCGCCATCAAAGAAAGGGCGGGAAGAATCTGAATACTCATTGTGACCTAAGTGATTGAGCGCGAATACTCGAACCCCTGCATTATAAAACTCATCGATGGCTGAAATGCTTTGTTGTAATGATCGAGCATTTTGAAATCCAAGGATCAGAGCCAATTGGCCGTTGTCCTGTGCTGACCGAATGTCCTCGGAAGTGCTAGCAATCACTACTTTTCCCGCGCTGTTTGCAGCCAGCGCTTTGACAGCCGCTAGCTTCTCGTCGGCCTCTGCACGAGCTGCTAGGTCACCTTCAGGAGTCCGAGGGCCCGGTCCAACCGCGATTGACATCACCACCGCGTCAACTCCGCCTGCTTCCATCTTTGATGGGTCTACTTGAGAAAGCCCGTCGGGGCTCAAAAAGCTGGACGATGTTGCTGGAATAACTATGTCTGCGTGGGCGTCTAACACTAGCGCGTTATTGTGAATAGTCAGCGCGTTATTAGCGTTGGGCTGGATTGAGTCTGCGTCAAGATTCGTTGGATCGTTGCTCTGCTCTGAACAAGAAGCGAGAAATACAACAGCTACAAGACCAAGTTTAAATGTGCTCTTAGTTAAATAGTTGCTTGAGTAGCTTCCCGACTCAATGCTTAAGCGTTTGTGTAAGTTATGGCCGAGCTGCGTTTTTATGTTGTGCATTTAGATACCTCTGTAATGTGGCCAGTAGAGCCTAAGAACTGGATCCTTTTCAGCAATTAGTGCGCTGGCTTATCTTTTTATTGTGTTGGCTTAGAGTATCACGTTGGTGAATCGATGCCCCTTCGCTGAGTAAGTATTAGCGGGAGCACAAGATAAGGGTGATGATATTGAGCGAAAACATATAACTAAGTGGCGAAAACATCAGAGAGACTACCGGAAGCACCTTTGCAAGATTGCCCAGAGCCAAATCGATTAATAACAAGACTGTTAGCGAGGCTGCTGAATTGCCATCAGGCAGTGCAGGGGGATATTCCTGAAAACTCCCGGGCTTTTCTTCTCATGCGCCGATTGGTTCCTATATTATGCCGCGGCAGTTGTGCGGTGATTTAGGGTGCGAACCGAAACCCGCAGACGTCGAACTTAAAACGTCTGCGGGTGCCGCTTTAATCTTCCCGGCGCATTGACCAATCAACTACGCTGCCAAGGGCTGAGGCAGTGCCATTGATCATATTTCCATCGACGTTTCCACTCATCACATAAGTCATCATGGCGCCATCTCTATTGATCTTGAACGAGATATTTGCCCCATCAACGCGACCTTCTTCCATTTCCCAAGTCCGACCACCACCAACATCAAATACACCAGTGAGCATCGCGCCATCAGTTTCTATGGTGACGATCGCATCAACAGATCCCATTTGGCTGCTCATCGCAAAATTCCAAACCCCATCGGCTGGTGACTGCGCAAGCGTGGTGGGGTGGCCAGTAAGAGACAGTAGAGCAAGGCTCAGTAGGATAGATTTCTTGATCATTTTTAGTTCTCCAGAGGGTTCAGTTGGCTTAAAGAAAATGATAGCTGCCAGTGATAACAGTCGTTATTATATTTCTAGCGCTAAATTGCACGCCTGCATTAGACACGTTTAGTCCGGAACAATAAATCAATTACGTTATGGTAATCTGCTAAAAATATTGAATAGTTCGAGCAATAAGGGTGACAAATAAACAATAGGGTTTCCCTTATTGATGATTCCATCATTCGAGCTTTGGTTTGAACTAATAAGGATAAATTACCGCGGCAGGATGAAAATGAAAAGAGATCAGATAGATTCATCTCGGTTAGAGCGTTATGTTTTGTTCTTACGACGGGCTATCTCACCTTCAATAGCACCAACATTGCGATCTAATTTTTCTCTAGCTATGAGTAATTTACTTTCTAGTATTTCTAGCTCTTCATTCGTGTCATCGGCAAGACCGTTTCTAAAAATACGGACACATTCGTTCACCGCTTCGGTATAGCTGGAATTCGTCTCCGCCAATAATGCGTCTAATTCTTCTTGGGTCTGAGGTAGATGCACTTCTGGGAAGAGTTTCTGTTTCAGAATGTCGCAGCAATCGGAATCGAAAATCTCGTCAATTGCTCTGGCAACAAATATTTCCAAACTGTCGCGAAAATGCTTATTTCTTATCGTGTTGTCGGCGAAGAAATCATCGATGATCTTTATATTTTTCTTATTGCAATGAAGAAACTCATCAGCGTCGTCTGCGTTCGTGGGGACATTAAAGCGTACGGTCTGATACTCTTTGTCTATTTCTGACAAATAGAGATCGACGGTGCGTGCGACCACCGCACGCTTGGCCCCGGTCATCGTATTCCACGCTCGTTCATAGTACCAATTCACAATACTACTGGATGAATATCCATGGAATGCTGGACGCATATCAAATATTTTCATAGTTCTATAATCTCTAATCCATGAATTGTGACGTTGATAAAAAGAGACTTCAAATGCATTCCCGCCATTGGGCCTGGGCTCGGGATATTGTATTGGTGCTGATTTTAGTGATCTATCTATCCGTTTGACGCGAGGTAGAAGTGCGAAAATGTTAGCCAATCATAGCTGTGGAGTCGTAAAAATAAAAGTTACCGCTTAAGTCCTTCAAGATGGTTTAGCAAGGCTCGAGTGGGCTCTTCTTGTGCCATTCGTTCAAAATAAGCCAGCATTTGGCTATTGTTGCTTGGTAAAAGTACTTTTTCACCATTTTGAACCGTAAAGTAATTATCTTCTTCGATTCGCAGGCTAGCGAGATGGCTACCGTAGTATTTTGCTATTCCTGCATCAATGATCAATACCTTGCCGCCAAAGCGAGGCACAATAGTACCAAGGCCTGGCGTGTGTCCGATGACTATTCTATCTACATCAAAATCCGCTAGCACAGCATCAACATGGGGCGCCTCTAGCTCCTCATCATTAGATGCTAGTCCACGATACCAGAGTGGACCATCATCGGCCTCCGATAACCCTAGCTCTTCGGGTAGGTCGCCCCCAAGTTCTCGCTTAACCTGGTCATTAATTGTGTCAATGCTCATTCCCAACAGCTTGGTCGAGACACCGCCATGTAAGAAGAGTGTGCGGCCTACCTTTACGATAGCTCTATTAGCTATTACCCAGCTGCCAAATTTACCTTCAGGGCTCCAGGCTATACGATGTTCAACGTAGCCAAGGGGGTGGCTTTGCAGCCATTGCTTCTCGAAAGCATCGCTTGCAACAAAGCTTTCATCAGCCGCGGTGAGTCTTGCTATCTCAACATCATAGTAGCGTGATCTAAGTTGGCGAGAATTCCGTCCTTTTAGCGCCTCGTATTCACCGGGATGCACATAGCGTAGATCGCCATACATATTCATGGCTTCGTGGTTGCCAATGAGGGCAAATACTTCGCCGCCACTTTTTTCGGCTTGGTGTTGAAGTTTTTGCATCTGCTCAATAATTTTATCAGTATCAGGCCCGCGGTCAGGCAGATCACCTAGCTGAACAAAGCGAGTATCTCCTGCAATCCAATTGCCACGACGATCAATGAGACCGGCATCAATGAGCACTTTTTTGAAATTGTCATAGTCACCATGGATATCCCCGATAGCGACAATGGAGCGAGCCGAATTGCTCTGGCCATAGGCAACTCCGACCAATAGGCTAAAAATTAGGGCTAGCAATCCCCGGTTCAATTTCGGCAGTATCGCTATCAGCGATCTGTAATTGAGTCTAAATACATTCATAGGCTTAGCGACATTTTCCAACTATGTTTCGTTGAATCTTTCTCTCATCCCCTAGCATTGTATAATATTTTTCAAAAAACTTAAGGGCCTTAGTCTTGGTTCGTTTACTTGCAAATTCACTGCTGTTAATCAGGTCTTCAACAGAATCTTGTGTACTCATCGCCTCATCTAAGGCTTCATCAAGGTCATCAGTGTGACGGCAATAGCCTCTATAAAGCCTCTGCTTATTACTGCGGATATTCATAGTTTCGTTAGGAGGGGATGCGTAGGATGCATCCACATAACCTGAGGAATCAAAATCATAGGGGAAAGGAAAGTTGACGCCATCGCTGCCGGTTAGTAATTTCGCATTGTGGCAGCATTCGTCATCAGGAGCTCCTGCTGTAAGAGCAAAATCTGTGTTGCCTATTAATAGCATGAATAAGGAAACCAGATTCGTTTGCTTAGAATCCAATGACTGAAGCGATGCTCGATTGAGTTCGAATTTCTCAAACCCAAACCTTTCAGCTACTCGGTTTTGATGCTCAATAAAGAAGGCAAGATGAGTACGTTGCTCGTCTGTCCCCTCGCTGTCGTGGTAGGTAGCTTGAACCAGCCGCGTATCAAAATTCAGATCGGAAAATTCACTGAAAATGTCATAGCCCAGTTGTTCTTTAACGAGCCACTGTTGATTGCTGTCTCTCTCGCCACACTGAACAACCAGCTTAAGTCTGTTTTGATTTTCAAAAAGAGTGGTCGGTGTCTGTCCGCGCTTTAGATCTAGCCATAGCTGAGCATGGCCGCAGTTTGATTTTTGTAGTCGCCAGTTACCGCGTACCTCATAAGCCACATCTAAGGTCACAGTTGTTAGATCGGCAGCTTGATAAGAAATAGTGCCGTCGTAGCGCTTTTCTTTATCGCGTTCTTTGTCGATAGTAGAGAAAGGACCGGTTAGCGTTAATTTCAAAATTTCAGAGTTTTTAAAAAGTTCATCCGGCGCAGATGCGGCCCAGGTCAAGCTGCTGGCTAATGCAGACACAAGCAGCAGCAGGCTAGCGTGACATCGATTCATTTTACACCTTTCGTTATGTGTGATTTATAAATATTAGCGATTACCTTAGAGTGTATCCCTTGTGATATTAGCGTGCAAACTAGATGCCCGGGTAGAGGTGCCGTGGTGGCTGGGGATTATTATCAATTTACATTTCGCTCGTAGTTGACTAGCATCCCTTGATCGAAAGTTAAGAACTCATCCTATGCAAAAATATCTCGCTATTATCAATTTGAAGACAGCCTACGTGCTTATCCTTTGCATAGCTGTTACTTACCTATGCTTCCTATTTGAGTTTAGCTATACCCTCAACATTACACTTTTCAGTATCGCAGTGATTTTTCCGCTTGTGTTCACCATACGCGAAGCCTTTCGCCGCCGAGACAGTGTGATTAAGCTGCTCAGTATATTTAAATCTTCATTGAATGCGACGTATTACTGCTTTGCCAATAATGACAAGCTGTCAGCGCAAGACAAAGGTTTTGTCAGCGATCAACTTGAGTCCATATCAGTGCTGTTTTTTAATGCTTTACGAGGCAATGGCTATGACTCTGATGGTGTTCGTTCGGAGCTCAACGAGGTATTTGAGTTTTTAGAGGCGCATCGCAGTGCTATTTCAAATGGCACCGCCCTAAAAATAATTAAGTTTTTGAAGGACGTGCACGAGAGTATCGAAAATACCGTTGGCCTGAAAATGCATGGCACCCCAATCAGTTTAAGAGCTTACTGCTTGGTCTTTATCTATGTTTTTCCGCTGATATTCATTCCAACACTGGTTCAGGATATTGGTACAAATCCGCATTGGATCGTTTACAGCCTGGCAGCCATTCATGGCTTTATTTTGATTTCTCTTTACAACGTTCAAGATGCTATGGAGAACCCCTTTGATCAAATTGGGTTGGATGATATTAAGCTAGAAGAATTCCATTTTGCCAGAAGAAAGACTGGGCCTAGTTAACTTCTGAATTCTAGACAGGTTCAGAGCTATTGTGTGCAAACAAACACAAGGCAGCATCTTTGGCGAATAATGAGTCGAATTCTGACAGCCTAATCTGATCAAGTAATTCGCTGAGTCTGCATCAACAGAGAATATCTCTTAGAATATCCCTATTGATGCATAGTTGCTCACTGTTGGTCGATTTAACTATGGCTTCAGTTTATAAGCCCATTTAAAGCTGGCTTAGTTACCTAGATATTCTTTTGCCTCCCTTACCGCGGCATGGCTATCGTCTGACCAAACCGCCAGCAGCGCTTGATAGTTCTCCGTCGCTTTTTGCGTATTATTTATTTTGTGGTAACTGCGTGCAGCGCCCAAAAGTGACCAAGGTCGATTCTTTAGCCTCTGTAGAGAGATTTCAAACATGGCGGCGGCATCTTCGGCCATTCCCATTTCCAGCATCATCTCTGCAGCAAGTTCATGCACTGGTTTAAGTGGGGTTGGGGCTCCGTTGGGAGGTCGCTGAGTCTCTTTAAGGGCGATAGCCTCTTGCATCAGTGTAAGGGCTTGCTGGCGCTTGCTCACATCGACCATGGCGCTGGACATAGATTCTTGATGTAAGGTTAAGGCGGCGACTTCCAAATAGACTAATTGATTTTGTATGCTGTTCGGGTTTTCGTCTTTTAAGTCGCGCAGCTTTTCGACGGCTTGATTGGCCAGTTTCAGATCACCCAAATTAGCGGCACTTAACCCTAGGGCCAGTAACTCAGTGGCTGATAAGTCTTCAGCAAAATCACCTGTTTGCCAATTTTTACTTTCAATAATATGCCGCGCCAGCATAGTTTCAACTGTGCCAGTAGAGCGTTTATCGCCTGGGTTGTTTTTAACGACCTCTCTAGCCTTGGCTATCCATTGGTTGGACTCGTCTAAATCCCCTAGTTGAAGATCGCCGTATTGACCCCAGTCCGAAGAATGGTTGAGGTCGCCGACTCTGTCACCTGGCTTCCACAAATCTAAACCGGCCTGAAAAGCCGAGTGGTTCCAAGCTGACACTTCGTTCCACATTCCGTGCTGAATGAAGATGTGGGTAGGCATGTGTCGAGCGTGAGAAACGGCAGGTGCAATACTGGCATATTTATTTGCCGCTTCAAGTGCGATGGGAGCGTGAAGCGGATCATCGAATGCATGAATCACATAGTGGGCGGCACCGGGATGCTGTTCGTTCTTTTTGAAAAGTGCCAGTGCTAAAGCGCCGGCTTTCATGTTAATTCTTTCTCGATCGGTTCCAGAGGCTGTTGCTCCGGCAAGCATAGACACGGCATAGAATGCTTTAACTTCATCGTCGTCCGGGTATTTTTCATATAGATCTGCCATGGCCTGCATCCAGGCCGTGCGTCTTTCCGGCATGCCCCCTAAAGTTAGGGCATAGGCCTCGGCGGCCAGTAGAAATCCCTTCTCTCTCTCCGTAGGAGCCTTGGCCAGGCGGGCTTCGCTGGAAGCACCGAGTCTCATGAGGGCTTCACCAGGGCCGTCGCTTTTTTGGCCAAAGAAAGGATGCTGATAGGTAAATGCTTCACCCCAATACGCCATAGCGAAATTCGGATCAATCTCCTGAGCGGCACGAAACTCCTGCTGGGCTTGAGTCATGCCA
>JBLHTH010000005.1:0-48064 GCA_047627195.1 Pseudohongiellaceae bacterium
GGGTGAAAAGTTGACCATTGTCTGATGATTTCACAATACGCTCTGGTGTCTTCGAGCTCTTCGAGTGCTACACCGGCAAACTGATCTGTTGTCGTATTTCGTATGCAGTTTCCACTGGTCTGAATTGCATGCATTTCTACTTCTGCAAGATGACTTAATATGTCGGGGACATCTTCTAAGTCTGGCCAATTGAATTGAATATTTTGGCGAGTAGTGAAATGTGCATATCCTTTATCGAAATACCTTGCAATATGAGCAAGCTTTTTAAGTTGTGCAGACGATAACATGCCATAAGGCACAGCAATTCGTAGCATCGGCGCAAGGCGCTGAACATACAAGCCGTTTTGCAGGCGCAGAGGGAGAAACTCAGCGTCACTCAAGTCTCCGGACAGGTAACGGTTAGTTTGATCACGGAACTGATTAATCCGTTCCCCTAGCATGTTGTGGTCGTAACTGTCGTACTGATACATCTAGAAATCTCTCAGCTTATGGGGACTTACCCCGTGCATTTCTGATTAAAAAACTATTTATTACTGAACCCACTACATCCTATGCAAGGTTGGGATTCAATAATTTACTTACCTTATCCACTGGCTGACCCTTTCGCCGTGCAAGGTCTTCAACTTGATCCTCGGTAATTTTGCCTACCGGAAAATATTTGATCTCCGGGTGCGCAAAATAAAACCCACTGACACTCGCAGCGGGGGTCATAGCGAAGCTCTCGGTCAGTTCTATGCCAATCTCTTCGCTGGCATTTAATAGCTTAAACAATGCTTCTTTTTCAGAGTGATCTGGGCATGCTGGATACCCTGGTGCAGGGCGGATGCCTTGATACTTCTCTTTAATGAGCTCTTGGTTAGCTAACTTTTCATCTGCTGCGTAACCCCAAAACTCTTTTCTCACGAGTAAATGCATATGTTCTGCAAATGCTTCTGCCAGCCTGTCAGCAAGTGACTTGACCATAAGAGACGCATAGTCATTGTTTTCTTTCTCATATTTTGCAGAAAGGGCATTAGCGCCTATGCCTGCGGTGACGGCGAATCCACCGATATAGTCTTCATATCCGGCCGGTGCGATGTAGTCAGCCAGTGATAGGTTCGAAAGCTCTTTGTCTTTTGGCATTTGCTGCCTTAAGAAATGTAGAGTTTCTATGGGTTGTTTATCGTCACCTTTTTCAAAAAGATCAACGTCGTTGTCTCCCGCTTTGTTAGCCGGCCAAAAACCGATAACAGCTTTTGCTTTCAGCAGCTTTTGTTCGATGATTTCATTTAACATTTCTTGCGCATCATTAAATAGATCGCGAGCTGCTTCGCCTACCACCTCATCTTGAAGAATGGCGGGGTATTTCCCTGCCAGACTCCAGGTAATGAAAAATGGGGTCCAGTCGATGTATTTCCTAAGCGTCTCTAAGGAAAAGTCTTCAAACACCTTGGTGCCAGTAAATTTTGGCTGTGTCGGAAGGTAAGAATCCCAATCCAATTTGAGTTGGTTAGCATTGGCTTTTGCAAAACTCAATAACTTGCGCTTGTTAGCCCTGTTTGCCGTTCTTTCACGAACAATGACATACTCTTCTTTGATTTTCTTGCAGTAATCGCCTTTAGTTTCAGCATTGAGAAGATTACTTACCACCGTCACGCTACGTGATGCATCCGGCACGTAGATAGTGCTGTCATTCTTGTAGTGTTCCTCTATCTTCACTGCAGTATGAGCTTTTGATGTAGTAGCGCCGCCGATAAGCAGCGGCACATGGAAATCCAAGCGTTGCATCTCGCTGGCGACATGAACCATCTCATCCAGCGATGGAGTGATCAGCCCGCTCAGGCCAATAATATCTACATTCTCTCGTTTAGCGGCTTCCAAAATTCGGTCCGCAGGTACCATAACGCCGAGGTCGATAACGTCGTAATTGTTGCAGCCGAGCACAACGCCAACGATGTTCTTTCCGATATCATGCACGTCGCCCTTTACAGTGGCGAGTAAAATCTTTCCTTTAGTAATGATTTTTCCGCCGTCTTTTTCGGCTTCAATATAGGGTAGTAAATAGGCTACTGCTTGCTTCATCACCCGAGCGCTTTTTACCACCTGAGGTAAAAACATCTTGCCAGCGCCGAAGAGGTCGCCAACTTCATCCATACCGCGCATGAGAGGCCCTTCAATCACTTTTATAGGCTTAGGCAAAAGCTGGCGAGCCGCTTCTGTGTCCTCCTCGATAAACTTATTTATACCTTTTACCAAGGCATAACTGAGTCTGTCTTCGACATCTTTTTCTCTCCAAGCCAAATCCTCCACGACCTGCATGCCTTTGCTGCCACTGTAAGATTGTGCAACAAGCATTAGTGCTTCGGTGCCCTCTGGATCTGTATTTAGAACAACAGCCTCGACTGCTTTCTTTAAATCTGCAGGAATATCGTCATATACGGCGAGTTGACCTGCATTAACAATACCCATTGTTAATCCAGCTTTAATCGCGTGGAACAAAAAGACTGAATGAATCGCTTCACGAACTAAATTGTTGCCGCGAAATGAAAATGAGACATTACTGATGCCTCCAGAAATTAAAGCGCCGGGTAGATTTGCTTTTATGTATTTGCAACTTTCGATAAAGTCGACTGCATAATTATTGTGTTCTTCAATGCCGGTTGCTATTGCAAACACATTAGGATCAAAAATTATATCGGTGGGGCAGAAATCTAATTTTTCAATCAACAGGTCGTAGCTACGCTTACAGATATTGTTTTTACGGGCGAGGGTGTCGGCTTGTCCCGACTCATCAAAAGCCATTACAATTACCGCAGCGCCATAGCGTTGGCAAAGTCTTGCGCGCTCTAGAAATTCCTCTTCGCCTTCTTTCAGGCTAATTGAATTGACAACGGCCTTGCCTTGAACACATTTCAATCCGGTTTCTATGATCTCCCATTTGGAAGAATCGATCATAATTGGGACGCGGCTAATTTCTGGCTCTGACGCCACCAACTTAAGATATTTTTCCATGGCTGCTTCGGAATCAAGCATGCCTTCGTCCATGTTAATATCTATGATTTGTGCGCCAGCTGCTACTTGCTGTTTAGCAACTTCTAAAGCCTCTTCCAAATCATCGTCGATAATTAAGCGAGCAAATTTTGCCGAGCCAGTCACATTGGTTCTTTCTCCGATATTAACAAATAGGGAGTCGCTGGTGATATTGAAAGCCTCAAGGCCGCTGAGGTGACAAGCAGAGGTGATTTTGGGGAGTTTGCGAGGAGCAATGTGACTGATAGCCTCAGCTAATTTAGCTATATGAGCGGGCGTGGTCCCACAGCAACCACCGAGTATGTTGACGAAGCCGCTGCTGGCAAACTCACCAACTATTTCAGCCATTTCCTCTGGGCTTTGATCGTACTCGCCAAACTCATTTGGCAGCCCCGCATTCGGGTGTGTAGATATAAGCGAGTTTGCTAGGGCAGATATTTCAGCGATATGAGGCCTCAGCTGATCTGCGCCTAGTGCGCAATTAAAACCTATCGAAAGCGGCTTGGCATGGGCCACTGAGTGATAGAAAGCCTCAACGGTTTGCCCTGACAAGGTACGACCGCTGGCATCGGTTATGGTTCCCGATATCATCAAAGGTAAACTTTCGCCTATTTCGGTAAAACAATCTTGAACTGCAAAGATTGCGGCTTTAGCATTAAGAGTGTCAAACGCGGTCTCGATCAAAAGGATGTCAGCACCGCCCTCGATTAATCCTCTAGTTGAGTTTTTATAATCCTCTACTAACTCGTCGTAGCTAATATTGCGAAACCCGGGATCATTAACATCGGGAGAAAGAGACGTGGTTTTGCTTGTAGGTCCCAGCACGCCCGCTACAAATCGCAGTTTTTCCGGTGTTTGCAGGCTTACTTCGTCACAGGCTTGGCGTGCTAACTTCGCCGCTTCAAAATTTAACTCGTAGGCTAGCTCTTCAAGCCCATAGTCCGATTGCGAGCTTCTGGTGCTATTAAATGTGTTGGTCTCAACGATATCAGTACCAGCAAGCAGGTAAGCTAAATGGATATCTTTTATGATCTGCGGCTGAGTGAGAGTAAGAAGGTCATTGTTGCCTGCAATATCTCTGTCATAGTCTTTAAATCGTTCAGATCTAAAATCAGCTTCGTTGAGTTTTTTATTCTGAATCATCGTCCCCATCGCGCCGTCGAGCAAAAGAATCCGTTGTTTTAGAGCATCGTGCAGTTTTTTCTGAGTTACAGCGCGTGACATTGAGCTAACCTGATTTCGATGAATAAAAATAGCGAGGTATTCTAGCAAAAAGAGGGAGATTTAGACATTATTTTGACAACCCTTAACAGATTACAATAATAACCCAGTAAAGCACTCAAGTATTTAAATTTCCCTTGGCTTGCAGTATGATTGGTACGTCTAAATACATCTTCGAGATCTACTATGGTAACCATTACAGATTCAGCCCAAGAGTACTTAACAGAGCTTCTTAAAAAACAGGAATGTGAAGGCATGGCTGTGCGCGTTTTCATTCTTGACGCTGGTACTCCTCGAGCGGAGACCTGTATTTCTTTCTGCAGACCAGGTGAAGAGCAAGAAAATGACGAGCTGAAGGAATATCCCACTTTGCGAGCGTTTATTGATAAACCCAGCATTCCTTTTTTGGAAGAGGCGGTTGTAGATTTTGCAAAAGATACCATGGGCGGCCAGCTAACCATCAAAGCGCCAAATTCACGTTTGCCAAAAATATCTGATGAAAGCCCTCTAGAAGATCGTATAAATTACATTCTTTACAACGAAATCAACCCAGGTTTAGCAGCCCATGGTGGCAACGTTACCTTGGAAGAACTTTTTGAAGAAGACGTAGCTGTGCTTAGGTTTGGCGGCGGCTGTCAGGGATGCGGAATGGTTGATGTCACTCTTAAGAATGGGGTTGAGAAATCGCTGTTAGAGCAGATACCTCAGCTTAGAGAAGTTCGTGATGTCACCGACCATACAGTAACTGAGAATGCTTATTTTAAGTAGATTCTAAGATATAAGCAGATTTTAAGGCCGTTTAAGCGCCTAGCGTGGGTATCTTGACTCAAGCTGGGCGTATAGCTGCTCCCTGTAGCTTTCGATTTCCGGATCGAGCTGGCTCAGTATCTCTACAAGGTGTTCGTTGTCCTCTTTCCCGTTCCACTCTTTCAGGTAAGTGCCTTCTTTGTAACCGTGGTCTTGGCGGAAAACATTAAGTACATTCTTGCCGACATACTGCGAAAACAAACTATTCCAGTCTAGTTCGCAAAGGCTCATTATTGAAGAAAATAGCCCGATTTCGATCCTTCTTGCGCCGGCCAAGGCGATTAGTAGCTCGATTTGCTGTAATAGTTCAAGTGTTTTAAAGGGATAGTCTTGACCGTCAAAATGAAGAGACTCTAGCTGCTCAGATTCTGTAATAGCTTTGCTTAAAAACAACACGGCTTTGGCTTCGTCCGCATCGTTTCTGAGCAAGATTTCCGACAACATGAAATGCCATATATCGATCAATTCCATTTGCAGCTGAGGCAAATCTTTGTGTTGTTTTTTCCACCATTTCCAGCCGTGATGTTCGATTGCTTCAGCGCCTTCGATTACCACTGCAAGCAGATAGGGATACTGAGCTTTTACCCAATCTGGGTCAATTTTGAAATTCATGCTTGCCTGCAAAGCAAGCATTGTGGTGGCCTGGGGTTGGGTCAGCATAGGGAAGAAAATTCTTTTTTAGAGGATGGAGGGCGAAATTAGGATTTTGTCAGATAAATAAATTTTTACCCAAAGGCCGCTATGGATCGAGTGGCAATCAATAAAGCCTTGGAATATCTAAGTTTCTACTGTGGTAAAACAGATTGCACTTTAGATTGTTGGTCTAGACTACTGAGCATCTCTCGACGACTTCGGAGCATGTCGTTATATGATTTCCGAGCCGCTACGGTTTCTATGTCGTCACCATTGAGCATTTCTAATTCGCGCAACCAAGCTTCAAGCACTTCAATCTCGCTTGTTAATTGCGCGGTGCCTTCTTCAATAAGTTTTTGATCTATGCTTAGGCTCATGCTTGTCTCTAACGACGTCTTTCAGTCAGTTTCGATGTTTTATTAATTATGCTTGGTTTAATTAAGCGTCTGTTGAAAGTCTGTCGACTGCAATTTTAGCTAACTACCATGACACACTTTCAGGTGCTTTTAGCCTAAGTATCAGGCCGATAATCAGAATTAATACCAGCCGATTACCCTGCGATGAAAAGGTTATCGGCAGTGTGTCAGGATGTCATAGAGAAAAAGATCGGTCAAGATTGAAAAGTACTTAAGGCTCGGTCTTATTAGACGTTTTCGATCCAAGCAGGGGCCTCCCTTGGGCTAAGACAAGCTGATGTTACTGCTCCACGAATTGCTGCTTGGGATGCCTGTGCACCAGTGTAAATTTACGTCTACCAACCAAAGCGTCCGCATATTTCTTGCCAGTTCTGGCGATGGTAACTCCTTGGGCACTGCTGGAGCTCTGGCTTTCCCCATAGCATTAGCATGCGCTTGATGTCACATTTGCGAAGCAACCTAAGTTCAGAATAGCCAAGCTTATTATAGGGCATATCCAGCCCGTCTATCAGTTCATCTGGCAGCATTTTCAGCTGGCCAAGAGAGAGCTTACCTTTACTTTTTCTACTGTGTAGCAATTCTGCTACGGCTGCCGTTCGGTATAGCGCACGCAACGTTGTGTCGAGTAGTTTAGGGTTTGCGTTAATAGTTTTGAGGCGTTGACGCAGCGCTATGCAGCTTTGATTGTAGGCCCCTAGTAGCGGATAGTGCGGCGTGTCTTTGTCGCTTTGCCTGATTTTGATCGCTGCGGTTTCTGGTTTTGATTCAATTGGGACGTTCGGCGCAGAAGCCGAAAAAATCGATTCAATAGCCACAGGCCTAAAAACATGCAGGTTAAACTCATCAATCTGAATATCGTCGGAAGCGATGGATAAGAGAGAATCATTAAATTCTAACGGCTGGTCCAAATCAGTCCCATAGGTCAAGGGTGTCGCTCGTTCAGCGCTATTTGATGCTGCTCGTAATTGATAGCTATGCAACACAAAAACTGCGACTGCCAGCAGGCTCAGGCAGGTGATGATAGCGGTGAGTGCTAGCATGAAGAGGTAGCGTCACTTGGCAATAGGTAATTGTTCACTGTATTTCCTTTTAATTTAAGGGGGCATACATAAGGAATAGCCTAATAACGCTTTTTCTTCCAGTCATCATCTGTAGCTGATTCGAGTGCCTCCCACTCAGCTTGAACAGCTTCTTTTGAAGAATCTTGCTGGCGATGCAAGCCTGCACAGTCCTGTATTTTAAGGTCCAATGATGAAACTTGCTCTGTGAAATACACTTTTTCCTCCTCAAACCTTTCGATTACATGGTCTTGGCTAAGGCGGTTTAGAGCCATTAAGTTGTAATGGCGGGCCAAGCCGAGGTTGTTATCCAATAGGGCGGTGTTGGCAGCTGCTCTGTAAGTATCCAAGGTGACTTTTAGCATCAAAGACTTAACAATTTCTAAATGAGCATGAGTTGTATTCTTAACTAAGGAACCCTCTGAGTGAAATTCGAGGATTAGACTGTAGAGGTCTTTAAGAAGGTATTTAAATTCTTTAAGTTCCAAATTTGAGTCAAGGTTAGCCGAGACAGCCGAGCTCGGCTCAAGCTCAACAAGAGTTGACAATGTTTGGGTAACCCGCTCTATTTGTCGGTTGATGTCGTCATTACCTGAAAGACTGTGCATTTGCCGGAGGCTATCCACGATGCTCGCGTAAATAAGTACTTTCAAGGTTTTTGGTAGGTAAGTCGCCGGTAAACTAAAGATTATGTTGTCTAATTTGCGGGCTCTTTCCCTGAGTCTGACAATCCTGCGTGCTTTTGCCTGAGTATTACGCTGATAATTTTTGCTCATATAGCCAAAAATAATCATAGTCATGGTGGACGCAATCACAATCGCAAGCGCAATTGGGCTAAATATCATTTTCGACACCGGTGGTTTTCGAAATTAGGAGTAAAAAGGGCATTTATCGACTCAAAAGAAGGATTCTCATAAAAAGTGTAGTATTTCCTTAGGAAAATGTAAGTTAACTCTTGACTGATAAGGCCAAGCTTCTTAGAATCCCCCGCTTCTCGAAACCGCCGCAAGGCACGCTTCTATGTCCCCATCGTCTAGAGGCCTAGGACACCTGGTTTTCATCCAGGCAACAGGGGTTCGAAACCCCTTGGGGACGCCATTTTAAAAAGCCCGGCTTAGTTCGGGCTTTTTATTGCCTGCAGTTTCGACATTGGCTCTGCTTGATTTGCACCAGCATTGTGTAAAAGACATACTCATCGTTTTCTAAATTAGAAGGATTTATGACTGTAGCAATTGCGATAAAAGAATTACGTAAAACCTATGCTAACGGCTTTGAGGCCCTCAAAGGAATATCTCTGGAGGTGGAGCAGGGAGACTTTTTTGCACTGCTCGGACCAAACGGTGCTGGAAAATCAACCACCATTGGTGTTATCTCCACCTTGGTAAATAAAACCGGAGGCTCGGTTGAGGTGTTTGGCCGCAATGTTGATACACATGTTTTCGAGACTAAACTGGATTTCGGGGTTGTTCCTCAAGAAATAAATTTTAGCCAATTCGAGCTGGTTAAGGACATTGTTCTAACGCAGGCTGGTTATTACGGGTTGCCGAGGGCTTTAGCCAACGAGCGATGCGAGAAGTATCTGCGGAAACTTGGGCTTTGGGAAAAAAGAAATGACCGGTCACGGTCGTTATCCGGCGGAATGAAGCGCAGGTTGATGATTGCTCGCGCGCTGATTCATGAGCCAAGGTTGCTTATACTTGATGAGCCAACAGCGGGAGTAGATATTGAGCTGCGCAGATCTATGTGGGAATTCCTCACTGAGATCAATGAGAGCGGCACAACAATTATTCTAACCACGCACTATCTTGAGGAGGCCGAGCAACTTTGTCGCAACATCGCGATTATCGACAATGGCCGGATCGTTGAAAATACAAGCATGAAGCAGTTGCTAAGTGAGCTGGATTCTCAGGTATACATAGTAGACTCTAGCAACGATCTGACGGGTAAATTTGAGCAGGTCAGAGGCAGCGAGCATGAGCTTGCTGGAGTTACCTATCAGTTGATAGACGAGCACTGTGTCGAGGTGACAATCATTGCAGGGGTGCAGCTGAACTCGGTGTTCAAAATAATGGACGCGTTGGATGTTCAAGTCATCGCTATGCGCAACAAGTCAAACCGTTTGGAGCAGCTTTTCATTTCCAAGCTGAGTGAGAATCAATGAGTAAAACCTCCATGTTTTCTAATCACAAATATATAGCCTTTGAAACAATAGTTATAAAGGAGGTCAGGCGCTTTGCTAGAATTTGGCTACAGACTTTGGTGCCCCCGGTTATTACTATTGGCCTTTATTTTGTTGTCTTTGGCAATTTAGTAGGACGCCGGATTGGCGACATGGGTGGCTATGACTACATGGACTTCATTGTGCCGGGTCTTATCATGATGTCGGTTATTCAAAATTCATATTCTAACGTTGTGTCTAGCTTTTTTAGTCACAAATTTCAGCGTAGTATTGAAGAGCTACTAGTGTCCCCTGTGCCAAATTATATTATCTTGCTGGGGTTTATAGTGGGTGGTATGGCAAGAGGGCTTGCTGTTGGTGGCATTGTGACAACAGTGGCAATTCTATTTGGGGGGCTAACCATCGAAAATCCCTTTATTACACTGTCTGTAATTCTATTAACATCGGTAGTGTTTGCGATGGCTGGGTTTATAAACGCTATTTTTGCAAATAGTTTTGATGACATTTCAATCATACCTACATTTGTTTTGACCCCACTGATTTATCTCGGCGGGGTTTTTTATTCTATTCAGTTGCTGCCGCCTTTTTGGCAAACTATTTCAGGATTAAATCCTATATTTTATATGGTAAACACTTTTCGTTATGGAATTCTGGGTAGCTCGGATGTCGACGTATACTGGGCATTTCTTATCTTGGGCGTATTTATAGCGGTACTATTTTCGGCCTGTATTTGGCTGTTAAGAAATGGAAAAGGGTTAAGAAGTTGAGGCTAGGATAGTAAATTATGAGTATCGAAAACCCACTAGGTGGAGAAACTAGCTATCCGGAAAAATACAGCCCGGACGTTCTATACCCGATTCCACGTTGGCCAGCGCGTTCGCTTCTGGATATTGATAAGAAGATTCGGATGTATGGTCTCGATCATTGGCAGGCTTATGAGCTTTCTTGGCTGACCGCAAAAGGCAAGCCGCAAGTTGCGATTGGTGAGTTCTTTGTTAACAGTGAATCCGAAAACATTGTCGAGTCAAAGTCTCTAAAGTTGTATTTGAACTCATTCAATCAGGAGCGCTTTGACACGATGGAAAAAGTGGTCGAGGTGATTCAGAGCGACCTGTCTCGAGTAACCAAATCTGAGGTAAAGGTTCTCGCAACGGCGTTAAAAAGAACAGTAAGGCAGGTCGAGAATTCCCTCCCTGGTGCTTGCATAGATCAAGCAGATATTGAGATTCTTGATGGCAGTCCAAACGATGAGCTATTGAATTGCAATGAAGAGTTGGTATTTGATGAAGAGCTTTATTCAGATTTATTCAAATCCAACTGTCCGGTTACCGGTCAACCTGACTGGGCTAGCGTCTCAATTCAGTATACGGGCATGCAGATATCGAAAGAATCGTTACTTCGTTATCTGTGCAGCTTTAGGTCTCATCAGGGCTATCACGAAGAGTGCGCAGAGCGAATCTACCGAGATATCATGGTGCGCTGTAAACCTACGGAACTCTTTGTTGGTATGAACTACCTTCGCCGCGGGGGAATAGACATCAA
The DNA here is from genome assembly GCA_047627195.1 of Pseudohongiellaceae bacterium. Taxonomy (GTDB): domain Bacteria; phylum Pseudomonadota; class Gammaproteobacteria; order Pseudomonadales; family Pseudohongiellaceae; genus UBA9145. The sequence continues at coordinate 10,866 of JBLHTH010000005.1, forward strand.
CGTTTATCGAAGTACTCAGCTGCTGGGTTCTGACATTATAAGTGCGCGATTGATACGGCAGTAATCTTCTTGTAATGGGGCTATCGGTGAGATAGAGTACGCGCGGTTTTGCCATGGCGCTATTGAGACTAAATGCGGTGAGATTTTGTCTTAGGCAAAATAGAGTGCATCCAGCAGGCAATAGAATTATACGCTACCTAACAGTTTAGTTAGCGACAACAGAACACGCTGAGATGGCGCAGTGGCGCAAAGCGACGTGGATAAGTGTGTGATGGCTTATACCCGTCCCAGGGTTCGACCAGCGCGTTAGCGCGCAGCACGGCGCAAGTCGCCCGAAGGGTGAGATTTTGTCTTAGACAAAATAGAATGAATCCCGAATGTAGGAGAATTTAAGGCAGTCTAATAGATTAGGTTGCGTCAACAGAACACGGTGAGATGGCTGAGTGGCTTAAGGCGCACGCTTGGAAAGTGTGTGATGGCTTATACCCATCCCAGGGTTCGAATCCCTGTCTCACCGCCACTTTTTGTCTCGTTATCCAGCGCCGCTGGATAACGAGGCAACCCCCCATCAAAAACCACCTCATCTCCTATAACTATCATTACACCTAGCCCCGTTGTCTCTTTGCGCCAGCTTGTTGTAGACTCAGAGCAAATAAATTCGGCAGATTAGTGGTAACCGTATGAATATTATAGAAAAATCAAAACTCTTAGTACTTTTCATAGCACTGGGCGCAGCCTCGGTTGCTGTTGCCAATGACTGGCCAAGCTATGGTGGGGATAACGGCTCGCAGAAATATATGCCGTTCGATCAGATTAACAAGGCCAACGTCAGCACGATTGCTAACGCTTGGACATGGCAGAGCTCTGATAACGTGACTGTTGCCGACAACTTCAAGCAAGAAAACTACAAAGCAACTCCAGGTGGCTACAAAGCTACCCCTATCGTTGTTAACGGCACCATGTATGTGCCGACCTCATTCGGTCGAATAGCGGCACTGGACGCTCAAACTGGTGCTGAAAAATGGGTATTTGACACCAAAGCTTGGGAAGCGGGGCGACCACCCAACCTTGGCTACAACACGCGCGGAGTCGGGTACTGGGAAGGAAACGGTAAGCAGCGCATTTTCTTAGCAACAAATGATTCTTATCTTTGGTCTATCGACGCAATTTCAGGCGAGCCTGACCCAAGCTTCGCAGATAAAGGCAAACTCGATCTGGCGCAAGGTCTTGGCCGGGAGATAGATCGCCGTCAATATGGAGTAGTATCGCCGCCGCTGATTACAAATAATCGCGTTGTTGTGAATTCTATTATCAACGACGGTCCTACGACCAAAGAAATGCCGCCGGGTAATGTAAGGGCATTTAATCCAGAAACAGGCGCGCTGGAGTGGATGTTTAAAACAATTCCACAGGCCGGTGAGTTCGGCAACGAGACTTGGGAAGACGGTTCATGGGAATACACTGGTAATACTAATAGCTGGACTATCATGAGCGCGGATGACGAGCTGGGCATTGTCTACATCCCGATCGGGACTCCTACCAATGACTGGTATGGAGGGCTGCGCAAAGGTGACAACTTGTTTGCTGAAAGTTTGCTTGCTGTAAGAGCGGATAACGGCGAGCGCATTTGGCACTATCAAATGGTCCACCATGGTGTTTGGGACTATGATCTGCCCGCGGCGCCCACATTGGTGGATATTAATGTGGACGGCCAGCCAATCAAAGCCGTTGTAGCGATATCCAAACAGGGCTTTAGCTACGTGTTTAACAGAGTAACTGGTGAGCCAGTTTGGCCGATTGAAGAAAGGCCGGTTCCAGTGAGCTCCATGCCTGGCGAAAAACTATCAACCACCCAGCCATTCCCAACTAAACCTGCACCGTTTGAGCCTCAGGGCATAACCGACGAAACGCTAATTGATTTCACGGTGGAACTGCGTAACGAAGCTTTGCAGAATATTGAAAAGTTTGACTATGGCCCCTTATTCACACCACCGTCACTTCGAGGCACAATTAATTTTCCAGGTTGGGCAGGAGGTGGCGAGTGGCATGGTGCTTCTTTTGACCCTGATACTGGTTTGTACTACATCCCTTCAGCATCCTCCCCGATAGTGGTGCAGTTGGTGGAAGCTGATCCTAAGAAATCAAATCTTAAATATGTTCGCGGCGGTGCAACATCCATTGGTGGCCCGCAGGGCTTACCGCTAACCAAGCCGCCCTATGGACGAATAACCGCAATTAATCTGAACACGGGAGAACACGAATGGATGGTTCCCCACGGTGAGGGTATTCGCCAGAAAATTATTGATATGGGGATTCTGGATCCAGGCCCTGTTGGCAGCCAAAGTAGAACAGGCCCCGTGCTAACAAAAACCTTATTGTTTTTGGCTCAGTCAGACGGTCCTCGTAATCTGCTCAGGGCGTTTGATAAAGCCACCGGTGAAATTATCCACGAAATAGACCTGCCGCTACCCCCGGGAGGTACTCCTATGACTTACATGGTCGGCGCAAAGCAATATCTAGCGATCGCTGTAGGCGGAGCTCAAGATTCAAGGATTGTCACATTAGCCCTGCCCTAGAGCTGATGCGAGTGAAAATCTAAGTGGAATTCCCACATGCTGCTAGTCATTGTTCCAATCAATGGTCAGCAGCACTTGCTTCCTCGCAATAAATTTCCCATAATCCGCGGCTGCACAGGAAAGCGTCTGTGTTATCATGCTTTATGGTATCTCTTGTCGGTCCCCGCGCAATGATAAGTTATAAACTCCGCCAGGCCCGGAAGGGAGCAACGGTAGTAACCGACTCATGTGCCGTGGTGTGGCTGGCAGGAGCTACCACCTTAAGTCTTTTCGTCAGAGATCAAAAAAAGCACGCAATAAATACCCTATATTCACCGTCTATAAACTCGACTCCTTTATGAGCTATCAAGTACTTGCCAGGAAATGGCGCCCGAGTAACTTTACCGAAGTAGCGGGTCAAGCTCATGTCCTCAAATCTCTGATCAACGCGCTTGATAACCAGCGTTTACATCACGCCTACCTTTTTACTGGTACTCGCGGGGTTGGTAAAACAACTCTTGCTCGGATTTTGGCGAAATGCCTCAACTGTGAAGAGGGTGTCAGCTCTATACCCTGCGAAAAGTGCGATTCGTGTAGGGAAATTAGTGAAGGTCGGTTTATTGACTTACACGAAGTGGATGCGGCGTCACGAACTAAGGTTGAAGATACTCGAGAGCTGCTAGAGAATGTTCAATACACGCCGGCTAGAGGGCGTTATAAAGTCTATTTGATAGATGAAGTGCACATGCTTTCCACTCACAGTTTTAACGCTCTTTTGAAAACATTAGAAGAGCCACCGCCTCACGTAAAATTTCTATTTGCGACCACTGACCCGCAAAAGCTGCCAATAACAATTCTGTCCCGTTGCTTGCAATTTAATCTTAAGAATTTAAGTCCAAAGATGATTTCTGATTATTTGGCCTCGGTGTTAAAACAGGAAGAAATAACTTTTGATGAAGAAGCTCTATGGCAAATAGCAGCAGCTGCTGCCGGCAGTATGCGTGATGCTTTGACTTTGGTAGATCAAGCAATTTCGTTTTGCGATGGCAGCGTGACGGCTTCCGGCGTTGTTGAAATGTTAGGAATTCCAGAACAAGAACAAGTTTTTCAATTACTCAGCAATATGGCCATTGGCGATGTTAAAGATGTATTGCAATTGGTAAGTGTCATCGCTGAACAGACACCGGACTATGCTCATACTTTAGATAGTTTGCTGTCACTGTTACACCGAGTGGCAATCGCGCAGGTGATGCCGGACGCCATAGACAACAGTTTTGGTGACAAGCAAAAGGTCTTGAAAATTGCGGAAGAAATTGCCGCCGAAGATGTCCAGCTTTACTATCAGATTGGATCCAAAGGCCGAGAGGAGCTTCGTTACTCAGCGGAAGTACGTGCTACCTTTGAAATGCTATTGCTAAGAATGATGGTTTTTTCACCGACCTATGTTGCTGCCGTGCCCAAAGAGTCTGATGCGCAGCTTGAAAACGTCTCAGCGAAAGCTAATCAATCTGCTGCGGTAGATATCGAAAAAAAAAAGTTAACCCCAGCTAACATAGCGCCAGTTGAAGCTGCCTCTCGTAAGGCAGGTCGGATCGATGCTCTTGCGGCAGAGGCAATAAGCAGTTCATTGCCAGAGAAGGGTAATGACATTCGCCGTTTACAATCGGCAACAAATACAGCAAGCAACACAGCTAATAGGAGTCATATCGTAGCGACTAAGCCTGAAGTCACTTCGGTTGATTATGAAAATATTGATGGACACAGGACTCTTGATTTTGAACGCGGGGGCCAGCAACCGTCTCAAAAAGCACTGACTCCCAGCCCAAGTTCGACGCATTCAATTGACAATACAGCCGACAGCACAAGCAATGATTTAGCCACGGCGCCAGTTAACGTTAAACACGCCGATTCGAAGCTAGTAGACAACATCAGTTTGCAAAATCTTAATCATGACCTTTGGCTGAAAAATTTCGTCAGTGTTCCCGCTAATGGTATCGTCGCAAATGTATTGGCTAATACGCAGATTCTATCCGTCGATGGAAATACCATACAGCTACGATTAGACGTTAACCAAAGCGCTGTCTTTGGAGACGAGCTCCTGGAAAGAATTGCAGCTGTCTTCAGTGATTGGCTCAATGAAAAGATAACCGTAGCTGTTGTTATAGCGGAAGTAGATAAAGAGACGCCAGCGCTTCTTAGCCAGCGATTGAGAGCTGAAAAACACGCTAAGATGGTTCTGGATTTTGAGCAGGACTCTACTGTGCAAGATTTACTGGCACGTTTTTCTGGGAGTATTGTTCAAGATAGTATTAGTTTAATTCAAGCAAAAGATAACAGTAAGGGCGGAAGATGACAGATTTTACCGAAATCATGAACCAGGCTCGGCAAATGCAAGAGCAAATGAAAAAAGCTCAAGAAGAACTCGCGAATAAAATAGTGTCAGGACAATCCGGGGCAGGGTTAGTCACCGTCAGTATGAATGGCCGACACGATGTTCTGGGTGTTCAGATTGATGCGAGTTTGATGTTAGAAGATAAGGCCGTGGTCGAAGACTTGATTGCCGCTGCAGTTAACGATGCAGTTGGCAAGGTAGAAGAGCACAATAAATCATCACTTGGCAGTATGGCAGATGGTCTTAATTTGCCGGAAGGATTCAAATTTCCGTTTTAACGGATGCGAATCTAGAGCAAATTTTGAGTAAATTCAGAGACAGAACCGATAATGAATTCAAGTCCCCTAATCGACCAGCTAATTGAAGCATTCCGCTGCCTGCCCGGAGTCGGACCAAAATCAGCTCAGCGTATGACATTGCAATTACTGGAGCGAAATAGGGTAGGTGCTAAACAATTGAGTACAGCGCTAGCCGAAGCGCTTGAGAAAGTTGGAAACTGTGCCGAGTGCGGCACGTTAACCGAAGAACCTGTTTGCCGTATTTGTGCAAGCCCTTCAAGAGATAAATCACTGTGCTGTGTTGTAGAATCGCCAGCAGATATATTTGCAATTGAGCAATCTGGTTCTTTTCGTGGCATATATTTTGTTTTAATGGGCCATCTGTCCCCTATAGACGGGATAGGCCCAGAGCAGCTTAGTATCCCTCGCTTGATCGATAAGGTGAGTGAACAAAAAATTGAAGAACTTATAATTGCTTGTAACCCTAACGTTGAAGGCGAGGCAACAGCATATTATATAGCTGAGCAGCTGCGAGGAACTAATGTTGTTGTTTCTCGAATTGCTCACGGTGTGCCGGTTGGAGGAGAGCTGGAATTTGTAGATGGCGGAACACTGAGCCATGCTCTTACAGGTAGAAAAATTATGGGTAAAGTTTAAATGATACAAGACAGCAAAAAATACTATGAGTGAAACCCCTGAAATAAATTACATCACCAGTGATGAAGAATTCGCTACTCTGTGTAAGCGCTGGCAAGATTCTTATTCTATAGCCGTAGATACAGAATTCATGAGAACCAATACCTTTTACGCTAAAATAGGTTTGTTACAAATTGCCGATGAAGAAGAGGTTTATTTAATTGACCCTCTTGAAATTAAAGACTGGGATGGATTCAGGGAATTGCTAACAAATTCCAATTGCATCATAGTCGTTCATTCGGCCAGTGAAGATCTAAACCTATTACTTACGCATATAGGGTGCCTCCCGAAAAATCTATTTGACACGCAGCTCGCGGCTGCTTTTCTAGGCCTTGGATTTAGCCTGAGCTATCAGGCTCTTGTGGAGCAGCAAACGGGAATCATTGTTGAGAAAGGCGAGACGCGGTCTGATTGGTTAAGACGTCCGCTATCGGAAAAGCAACTAAAATATGCAGCCAACGATGTTATCTATCTTTTAGATATCGCAAATACCCTGCGCGAATCTCTGACAAGTAACTCAAAATTAGCGTGGTTTGAAACCGAAAGTAAAATGCTACTTAAGGCGGCCGAGCAGGTAGAAGATGAAGAATATTGGGGCACTTTGTACGCCGGTATTAGCAATGCATGGCGGCTGAGCGATGATGCCCTTCGTTTTTCAAGACGACTTTGCCTTTGGCGAGAAACAGAAGCGCGCCTGCGTAACAGACCGAGAAGTTGGATCGCGAAAGACAATGATCTACAGGCTATTGCTGTATCCGCATCACAGGCTGTAGTGCTCAATGAAGACCTATTGAGATCAGTCAAAGTACAAGAGCCAAAATTTATTCAGCGCTATGCTGGTGAGCTTTCCAAAATTTTGAATGACCAGAGCAGCGATGACTCGCCGATGGACAGATCCAATCTAAACTATCCTATAGAGGGCTCGGATCGAAAAACCCTTAAAGCTTTGCAAAAGATCGTTGAAGAGAAAGCAGCCCAACACCAACTAGCGCCTGAACTACTGGGGCGCAAGAAACAACTTCTGGATATTATGAAGCGCGCAAAGCAAACGCTTCAGTTCAACTGGGACGGGCAGTCGGACAACTGGCGCCAGGAAATATTGGAAGCAGAGTTCTCCAAATTACTAAAGGTTGAGAGCTAGAGTGTCCAAAAGCGTGGTTGAACCTGTGCTAAGGGAGAAGTTTTGGGTTATGCCTTTGGCATCCCTCAATCCGGCAGAATGGGAAGCTTTATGTGACGGCTGTGGCCGTTGCTGCTTGAAAAAATTTGTCGACGAGGACGAGGAAAAGTTGCTTTGGACCCGAGTCGTCTGTCGTTATTTTGATCAGGAGACAAGCCGCTGCGGCTGTTATGAACAGCGGTCTGTTAACGTGCCTGACTGCATCGATGTAAAAGCGTTAGATATTCAGGCCACAACCTGGATGCCTGATACCTGCGCGTATAAATTAAGAGCGATGAATAAGCCACTGTTTCCATGGCACCCTTTGATCACAGGTTCTAGAGATGAAATAACAGATGCCGATATCACGATCAGCAACAAGGTTATTTCGGAGGAATACGTACACCCTGAGGGATACGAAGAGCACATTATTCGCTGGGTTAGTGCGTAAGGTTAAGCAAATGAAAAAAACACAATGAATTCTGAATTTGATTACTCATTGATTTGGCTAATTTATCTTAGCGCGGGTGCTTTGTTTTATTGGGTGCTTCACAATCTTACTAAATCCATTGGCCCTTCTTGGTGGTTTTACAGCCTGCGAGCCCTTTACTTTGGTTTGGCATTTACACCAGCTTACGCCAATGATCAGGGGAACTCATTAGCGCCGGCTCTGATGGTTTCGACCTTAGATTTGATTACTGGCGGGTCTGCGGGTGCCTCTAGGGCGATAATCCCTTTGTTAATGGTATTGCTAGCCTCCATTGTTATCGCAACGATTGTCTTTTTCTATGCAAAAAAGCAATTTAAATCAAATAGTTAGTGTGAATTAGAGTTTTTACTCGTGTCTTTGCATGAATCACCACTTTCCTGCGCTAGCATTTTCTGGTTGAATCTCTAATTTATTTACCCAATTTCTTGAAAACATTACTTCAAACAATAGCTTAGCTTAAGAGGTACGCTGCGATGGGTCATTTTACAACTCTAGTTTCTATCATGATATTAGTTGGAGCGGCAGGAGGTGTCATTAATTACTACACCTTATCCACAAAACAGCTGCCAGACAAAAGTGTTCTCTGGCGCTGTATAATGATTGGCATACCGGTTACCTTCATCGTGCCATTTATACTCAGTGTCTTTGGCAGTACTTTATTAGTTGAAAGTGAGGGTAATCCGGCGAATCTACTCAACTATGTGGCGATATGCCTGGCTGTTGCGATAACGCCGCGCTTTTTTATGACGGGAGTCTCTGACAACGTTTTGTCTGAGGCTCGAGCGGCAAGCGAAAAAGTCGATTTACTGCAGTATCAGTTGAAACAATTACAAGAGGAATTACTGCCTCTTATTGATACCGAGACCGAAGATGACAATGCTTCAGCTAGCCCTGAAGGAACCTCAATGGATCCTGAAGAGCTTGATGTGACGTCATCAAAGGTGCTGAAAATCTTGGGAGGTGGCCGTTTTATATACCGCTCTTTAGATGGACTCTGTAAAGAAGCAGATACAGATGAGATCACCATGGCAAAAACGCTTGGCTTTTTAACGCTAAAGTCATTGGCTGGAAAAGTTGGAAGCCGCAAGGGAGTTCGTTGGTACATTACCGAGCGAGGAAGGCAGTTGGTTGATATCAGCATTTAAATTCCTCGGAATTGAACCTAATTTTCTGCACCTTAATCAGCACCATAAAAGGCCGGATCGCCGAAACGGTCGTATCTAAAATCAGGAGTTGGGCATCGTTAGACTGGGACTGTATTAATGCACGTCTGCTGTTTACAATAGCCCGCAAATTAATCGCGTAGTGGAAATAGATTTATGAATTTTACTGGAACTGAAGACTATGTAGCTACAGATGAGCTACAAATGGCAGTTAACGCAGCTATCGCTTTGCAAAAACCTCTCCTAATTAAAGGCGAGCCCGGTACCGGTAAGACTATGCTGGCCGAGCAGATCGCTCTGTCTCTGGACTTGCCCCTTATTCAGTGGCATATCAAGTCCACCACAAAAGCACAGCAAGGCTTGTATGAGTATGACGCGGTTTCGAGGCTAAGAGACTCTCAACTTGGCGACGATAAAGTGCATGATATCGGCAATTATATAATACAAGGAAAGGTATGGGAGGCGTTTGACTCTGAGCAGCAAGTTGTTCTACTGATTGACGAGATTGATAAAGCTGACATCGAATTCCCTAACGACCTTTTGTTAGAGTTGGACAAGATGGAATTCTATGTTTACGAGACTAAGCAAATCATTAAGGCGAAGACTCGACCAATCATAATCATCACCAGTAACAATGAAAAGGAACTACCAGATGCATTTTTGCGTCGTTGTTTTTTCCATTATATAGAGTTTCCAGACAATCTAACCATGGAAAAAATCGTAGATGTTCATTACCCGGACATTAAGAAAGAGCTAGTTAGCCAAGCTATGGACATCTTCTTTGATGTAAGAAAAATTCCAGGGCTTAAAAAGAAGCCTTCCACATCTGAACTAATTGATTGGCTAAAATTGTTAATGGCCGATGATTTGCCAGAAGAGATTCTTAAAAACAAAAATGCTAGAAACGCTATTCCACCTCTGTACGGAGCGCTGCTTAAAAACGAGCAAGATGTTCACCTATTAGAGAAGCTAGCATTTATGCATAGGGCCAAACGTTAATGCTGATCAATTTCTTTATGACGCTGAGGGCGCAAAAACTGCCGGTATCTTTTACCGAACTTTTCGCTCTTCTTGAGTGTCTGAAGCAGAATATTATTTTCGGCAGTGTTGAAGACTTTTATTTCTTGTCCAGAATGTGCATGGTTAAAGATGAAAAGAATTTTGATAAGTTTGATATAGCCTTTGCCAAATACTTTGAAAATGTCGATATTCTTGATGACCTTTCTCTTTATGAAATTCCTGATGATTGGCTCCGGAAAGAACTAGAGTCCATGCTCAGCGATGAAGAAAAAGCACAAATAGAAGCGCTCGGAGGTCTAGAAAAGCTTATGGAAGAATTCCGTAAGCGAATGGAAGAGCAGAAGAAACGGCATGAAGGTGGTAATAAATGGGTAGGCACTGGCGGTACCTCACCTTTTGGGGCCTATGGGTATAATCCGGAAGGCATCCGCATTGGTCAGGAAGGTGGCCGGCAAGGCAAGGCAGCAAAGGTTTGGGATAAACGAACTTATCGTGACCTGGATGATTCAGTTGAAATAGGTACTCGCAATATAAAAATGGCACTGCGTAGGTTGCGTAAATTTGCTCGGACCGGTGCCGCTGATGAGTTGGATATAAATGACACCATTTCATCGACCGCAAAGAATGCCGGATTACTCGATATTAAGATGGTTCCGGAACGGCATAACTCGGTCAAAGTATTGTTATTTTTTGATGTAGGTGGGTCGATGGACCCTTACGTAAAACTTTGCGAAGAGCTTTTTTCAGCAGCTAGAACCGAATTCAAACATCTAAAATATTTTTATTTCCATAACTTTGTTTATGAGTCAGTTTGGACCAAAAGCCAGCGCCGGCATGCAGAGACCACATCGACATTTGATATTATTAATAAGTTCACTAAAGACTATAAAGTGATTTTCGTTGGCGACGCAACAATGGCTCCCTATGAGGTCACCCACGTTGGTGGAAGCATCGAGCACTATAATGAAGAGGCGGGATCTGTATGGCTAAATCGACTAGCCGAGCATTTCGACCATATGATTTGGATTAATCCGACCCAAAAGGATTATTGGGAGCATAGTTATTCGATTGAAGTCGTTAAAGAACTCGTCGAAGATCGTATGTTCCCGCTGTCTGTCAAAGGGCTGGAAGAAGCGATGACACTGCTAACGAAGTGAATTATTTATGATTGAGAAACTTGGCGAAGACTTCAGACCTGAAAAATTCTCATCACTTGTGGAAGTGCTAGATTACGTTGGCAAAGAACACAGCGAGCGACCAGGCTTCAGCTGTTTCAAACAAACCTTAAGCTATGGTCAAATAGATGAGCTTAGTAATCGCTTCGCCACTATGTTACAGCAGAAAACCAAATTAAAGCCCGGCGACAGAATCGCTATCCAGCTTCCTAACGTTCTCCAATTTCCTATCGTTCTGTATGGAGCATTGAAGGCTGGACTGATAGTTGTAAATACGAACCCCCTATATACAGCGAATGAAATGCTCCATCAATTTAACGATTCCGGTGCCAAGGCCATTGTTATTTTGGAGAATTTTTGTGACAAATTGGAGGAGGTCTTAGATCGCTCTAAAATAGAGTCAATCTTCGTTACAAAACTTGGAGATTTTCAGTCTCCAATTCAGCGTCAAATCATAAATTTTGGCATAAAATACCTCAAGAAACTTGTGCCAGCCTACAATTTGCCGACTGCACTTTGTTTGGCTGATTTGAATAAATTTGATTCTTCCTATACTCCGCCAGAGCGCCTTTCTCACGGCGATGATATTTGCGTCATCCTTTACACTGGCGGGACTACTGGCATATCAAAGGGGGCAATGCTTAGTCATAATAATTTGATAGCAAACATGATGCAGCTTCGCTCCAGATGTATCGTAGTTATGAAAGATAAAGTTGAAAGTATCGCGGCACCATTGCCGCTTTATCATAGTTATGCCTTTCTCTTGCACTGCCTCGCAATGCCCTATGCAGGCAATCATAATATACTTATTACTAACCCAAGAGATCTGAATGGTTTAATCAAGTTATTGAGTAAGGTAACCGTCAACGGCTTCGTTGGGATTAACACCCTTTATTTGGCGATGCTGAGACACAAAAGCTTCCACAAAATTAATTTCAAGAACTTGAAATTTTGTGGTGCCGGTGGAATGGCGATGACAAGTTCGGTTATGGAGGAGTGGAAAAAAGCAACAGGGTGCGAAATATTTGAAGGTTACGGATTAACCGAATGCTCACCTGTGGTTTCGGTAAACATCCCAGGCCGGGTGAAGCTTGGGACTGTCGGCCCTCTAGTGCCTGAGACAGAGATAAAAGCAATGGCAGATTCCGGAGAAGAAGTTCTTCCCGGTGAAATTGGAGAGGCTTGGATTAGAGGACCACAGGTGATGCTAGGATATTGGAATCGCCCTGAAGAAACTGCAGAGACTATTACTGCCGATGGTTGGTTTAAATCGGGCGACTATGTCAATGTCGACAGTGATGGTTATATTCGCATTGTAGATCGTAAAAAAGACATGATACTGGTGTCAGGTTTCAATGTTTTTCCTAATGAGATAGAAGATTGGGTCAACGGCCACCCTGAAGTTTTGGAAAGTGCTGCTATTGGCGTACCCAATGAACGAACTGGAGAAGCTGTAAAGCTGTTTGTAGTGAGGCAAAATCAGCAGCTCACCTCAGAAGAGCTTATCGGTCATTGCAAAAAAGGTCTTACTCCCTATAAATTACCCCGTGAAGTGGTTTTTGTAGAAGATCTTCCTAAATCAAATATTGGTAAGATCATTCGTCGTGAGTTGCGCGAATGAATACCTGCGGTTCTATCGAACCTTAAAATCCTTAGAGTGTGATGTGTGCTTGAATCCCTAGAACAAGAATTGGATTCGTGTCAGATAGTGGATGCGTTTCGACTGCGTAGAAAACTTCAGGAAATTGTAAAATGCAGCACAGCAGGTTTCACGGACAATAAAGCTGTAGCATCACTTACTGAGTCTATAAAAATATCGCAAAAGAAATGTCAGGTACGGAATTCTTCGATTCCTGCGCATATCAATTTCCCTGATCAATTGCCCGTCAGTGCAAAAGCTGATGAAATTGCAAAGCTATTATCTGATCACCAAGTATTGGTTGTGGCCGGCGATACCGGTTCTGGCAAAACAACCCAAATTCCGAAAATGTGTTTGGCCGCAGGTTTAGGAAGGCGGGGGCTTATTGGTCATACTCAGCCACGGCGCTTGGCAGCAGTTTCCGTGGCAGATCGAATAGCCGAAGAGCTAGGAGTTCAGGTAGGCCAAGGCGTTGGTTATCAAGTAAGATTCAACGAAAAAGTCAGCCCTTCAACCTTTCTTAAACTCATGACGGACGGCATTCTTTTAGCTGAGATTCAGCAAGACAAATTTCTCAACCGTTATGAAGTTATTATTATCGACGAAGCGCATGAGCGATCTCTTAATATCGACTTCCTGCTGGGATTTTTAAAACAGCTTTTACCTAAGCGACCTGATCTCAAATTGATTATCACATCGGCAACGATAGACTTAGAAAAGTTCTCAAAGCACTTTAATAGCGCCCCGATCGTTTCTGTGTCAGGCCGTACATTTCCGGTTGTCACCGAATATATGCCTTTGTTAGAGGCAAGCAAAGAGAAAGACAGTGCAAGCAATGGAGAATTTTTGGTTGATGGCGTTGTCGATGCCGTCGCTAGGCTCTATAGCGAACATAACTCTGCTGCTTATGCGCACAACGACGTTCTAGTCTTTCTTTCCAGTGAACGAGAAATCCGCGAGGCGGCAACAGCTTTTCGTAAACGTCGTTTGGCTAATACAGAAATATTGCCTCTGTACGCGAGGCTTAGGCATTCTGAGCAGGTAAAAATATTTAAACCCCACAAGGGTAGACGGGTAGTACTTTCGACAAACGTCGCTGAAACATCACTCACTGTGCCAGGTATTCGATACGTGGTTGATACAGGCTTTGCCCGGATCAGTCGTTATAGCCTGCAGAGTAAAGTGCAACGATTACCCATCGAAGCAGTCTCACAAGCCAGCGCAAATCAGAGGCAGGGGCGGTGTGGGCGAATTGCGGACGGGGTCTGCATCAGGCTCTACTCGGAAACTGATTTTAATTCACGGGCTCTATATACCGACCCTGAAATACGCCGAACTAATCTTGCTTCGGTTATTTTAAAGATGCGTTACATGCGTCTTGGTGATGTTGACGAGTTTCCATTTCTCGAGGCGCCGGCTACCAAAGCAGTTAATGAAGGATTCAAGCTTTTATATGAATTAAATGCGCTGACCCCAGCAAGAGAGCTGACTAGGCAAGGGAGCTGCATGGCGAAATTGCCAGTTGATCCTAAATTTGCTCGCATGTTGGTTGTTGCGCAATCAAGGAGTTGTCTTAGTGAGATTTTGATTATTGTCAGTGCGCTAAGTACGCAAGATCCACGCGAGACCAATGCCGAAAACAGGTCGGCTGCTAATGAAGCACTGCAAAAATTTAATCATCCGGATTCTGACTTTCTTTCCTTTGTTAACCTTTGGCACGAGTACGAAATAGAGAGGCAAAGACTTAATCAGTCGCAGCTTAGGAAATTTTGCAAACAGAACTTTCTTTCCTACATGCGCATGCGAGAGTGGCGGGAAGTTCATCGGCAGTTACTTTTATCATGCCAATCTCTTGGCTGGAAAATAAATAGTGCTGCTGCGGAATATCAGGCGGTTCACGAGAGCATTATCAGCGGTTCCTTAAATCAAATCGCATGTAAGAGTGAGGGCAATGAATACTTAGGCAACAGAAATAGAAAATTCAAGTTGCTGTCAAGTTCCGTGCTTAGCAAAAAACAGTCTGATTGGATCGTCACAGGCGATTTGATTGAAACTCACCAAGTTTTCGCCTCTATGGCCGCTAAGGTTCAGCCTGAATGGGTTGAGAATATGGCCCTGCATTTAGTGAAACGTGAATATTTTGAACCTCACTGGAGCAAAAAAAGACAGCAAGTTATGGCCTTTGAAAAGGTGCATCTTTACGGCCTGACTCTATTGGAAAAAGCACTCATCACTTTTTCTGATGTCGACCCAGTAGCGGCACGAGAAATTTTTATCAGCGAAGGACTGACGGGTAGACAGCTGAAAACTAATTTACCATTTTACTCGGCTAACCTTACTTTTCTTGATGCTTTGGCAAAGCAAGAAGATAAGATTCGAAGACCTGATTACATCCTCAGCGAATCCGATATCGTCCGTTTTTATGATGAATGTTTGCCAGAGTCTGTTTTATCTACCCGCTCCCTTGAGTCGTGGTTTCGAGATTTAGCGCAAACGGGTGTCTTTGAGTCTAGTTCAGAAACTAGGAGCGCGTGGTCTAATTCAAAAACTAAGCAAGCAGAATCTAAACTTGAAAAGGGAGGCGATGTTTCTCCCGCGGAGGCCACTCAAAGACAAATAAAACATACCTTGTATATTGAGCATTCTCAGATGCTAGCTGAGAGCCTTAACGGTAGTGCTTTCGATCAGTTTCCAGACCTAGCTACGGTGAACCGTAATCATTTAAGTATCAACTATGTTTTTGATCCTAGTAATCATAGAGACGGAGCAACCATTGATATTCCACAATTGTTGCTCAGCCAGCTTAGTCAGGCAGATATTGATTGGGCTGTGCCTGGTAATATTAGAGAAAAATGCATAACCCTAATAAAAGGTCTGCCGAAAGCAACACGCAAAAACTTCATACCGGTAAGTGGTTTTATTGACCAAATACTCCCTCTAATGTCATCGGCTGACGGCAGTTTGACCGACGCTCTTATTCGTAATGTGCGCAATCTGAAGAAGCTAAATTTAAGCGCTGCCGATTTTGGCTCTGTTGAAATACCTAAGCATTTACTCGCGAAGATAAGGGTTCTGGATGAGAACGGATTGGAGTTAGGGTTTGGTGGCGATCTGGCTGCACTTAAACGTGATTTCTCTTTAGACACTGATTTGGGCAATGCAGATGTTTCTGCGAGCCTACACCCTTTAGAATGCCAAGGATTAACAGATTGGAATATCGATGAGCTCCCTAAAAAGCTCGAAATAGGAGATGATCTCCTACTTATTAGATACCCCGCCTTAGTGGATGAAGGTGAAAGCATAGGAGTTAAGCTTTTCACTGATCAGGCTGAAGCTATAAAGGCAAATCGATCTGGGTTGATGCGGTTATTGATGCTTCGCAGCGTGCAACAACGTAACTCAATTCGTAAATCAGGCGTTAGATTTTTAAACTCAATGGCTCTAAAAATGAATGGCGTTAGCATCATCGATGTTGATCAATTACTTGAAGCGGCCTATATGGAGGCTTTTCAATTAGAAGTAGAACGGCCTGAGACAAAATCTGAGTTTAGCGCGTTACTAGATAGGGGGAAATCAAAGTTGATTCCTCGCTGCGAAGAGCTACAAAGTCTTTTAACGACTATCGTGGATAAGCAATTCGGGGTTCGAAAACTTTTACGAGAAAAGAAATCATCTACTATAGACTATGCAGTCAACGATATTACTGCCCAACTCTCAAGCTTAGTTTTCGATGGGTTCCTAGAACAAACACCGGTAAGCTGGTTGCAACAGTTTCCGCGGTATTTAGCTGCAATTGAACAACGGTTAAGCAAAGCACCTCATCTAGGACCAAAGGATCAGGAAATAAGCAATGAGATAAGGCTGCACTGGAGACGCTACGAGCAGCTCAGAGATTCCATAGAAATACATGATAATGAGTTAATAGTGCAGTTAAGGTGGATGCTAGAGGAGTATAGAGTGTCTGTGTTTGCGCAAAATTTGGGGACGAAGGTACCGGTATCGAGCAAAAGAATTCAAAAACAATTCGAACTATTTCGCTGATTAGTGGGTCTATTAGTAACAATTTTGGTACATTAGCGTCTTATTGTTTGGTCACCTCTTAAGAGGTGGTAGTCCTGTAGCCCTAAATTGGGCTAACTCTTGCCATATAAATCAATAATAATGGGCGTTAATTCGCTGTACTGCTACCTCAAATATTTAACACCACAGAACAAATAACATGAATTTTTGGCCCTCAATGACGAGTTTGAAGAAAATAATTAGCGCGGCTCGACCTGGCCTCATAGTTTTGATCATGGGGATTTCCAGCCTGAGCACACCTACCTACGCTCAGACTGACGATCGCTGGAACGAGCTAAATAAACGCAGTTTTGCGTTCAACGACTTTTTAGACAAGCTGATAGTGCGGCCGGTGGCAATTACTTATACAACCGTATTGCCGCGTTTTGCACGCCAAGGTATTGGCAATTTCTTCAGTAATATCGATGACATTAACGTTTTCGTAAATGACCTACTGCAACTTAAGTTAGATGATGCGCTGAGCGATTCTGGACGCTTATTAGTAAATACTACGATAGGGGTTGGTGGCATATTCGATTTTGCTAGCGACTTTGGGCTACAAAAACATGAAGAAGATTTTGGTCAAACCCTCGGTTACTGGGGAGTTAAGTCAGGACCCTATCTGATGCTGCCAGTTTTTGGCGCCAGTAATGTAAGGGATTCTGTTGGCCTCCTGCTAGATACGTTGTTTAATCCAATCCAGTATCAGGACAATGGTTCTGCTCAGATAGCGCTCTTCGCGCTCAGGGAAACAGATACTCGATCTTCCTTATTAGCGGTTGATGGCTTAATTGTAGGTGACAGATACCTCTTTATTCGTGAAGCTTATGTCCAAAGACGAAACTATTTGGTTTTAGATGGAGAGGTGGTCGATGATTTTGGCGCTTTTTAGGATCAAAACTGGTCTCCGATGTAGCGTTTGGCCTAAACTAACCCCTAGACTTTTGAACTTTGCCCTAAACTGAACCCTATAATAAGCCGATAACTAACAAATTCTAACAGGGCAAACCAAATAGCGAGAATCTACTAACACCCATGCCATCTCAGTCCGCTCAAGACATTCCAATACCTTCCAGAATTTTGCTAATTGACGATGATGCTAGTGTTCGTCGCAGTATTTCTGCGTTTCTGAGCGATAGTGGGTTTCAAATTATCGAAGCGGCTAGCGGATCTGAGGGCGTTTCGTTGTTTCAAAATGAAAAGCCTGATCTTGTTGTCTGTGACCTTAGAATGCCAGACATGGATGGTTTAGACGTAATCAAAGAAGTGGTTTCAAAAAGTGCGAATACTCCTGTCATAGTTATTTCGGGCTATGGGGAAATCGGTGATGCAGTTCAGGCTCTGAGGCTGGGCGCCGCTGACTATCTGATGAAGCCGATTAAGGACTTGGAATTTTTAGAATACTCGGTTCGTCGAGGGTTGAAACAAGCTGCTCTGATCGCAGAGAATCTGGACTACAGTAAGCAGCTAGAAAGCACTAATTCACAGCTTCGACGATCACTAGACCTATTACGAATGGATCAGCAGGCAGGCAGGCTGGTGCAGACACGCCTATTACCAGATACGCCATTTCAAGTAGACCGTTTCAGTTGCCAGCACAAAATAGTACCTTCTTTATATTTAAGCGGAGACTTTGTCGATTATTGGAGGGAAGAGGGTGACCAGTTAGTGTTTTATATTGCAGATGTGTCCGGCCATGGAGCCTCGTCAGCATTTGTTACGGTGCTATTAAAATATATGGCTCGAGATATAACTAAGCGTCACTATAAAAAATACGGCGAATTATCGGCGGCTGCAATTCTTTCCAAACTAAATATTGAATTGGGCCAAGCGAAGCTTCAAAAACATGTAACCATGTTTATTGGAATAATTGATCTGAAATCTAACACCCTTAGCCACAGTGCGGCTGGCCATTATCCGATGCCCATAATAGGTATGAAAGCGGGTACGAGGGCAGACCTACAAGACAGCTATACGCTACTAGAGGGAAAGAGTTTTCCTCTCGGCGTTCACAGCAAAGCGAGTTATGATGATGTCATTCTAAAAATAGATTCAGGTTTTAGTATTAATCTTTTTTCGGACGGCGTACTAGAACTTATTGATATGACAAGTTTGGATAGCAAAGAAACCTATCTGATCGACCTAGTCACTAAGGGAAAGGGTCGTTATCAAGAGGTGTACAACAGCTTGAGCCTGGATTCAGTTGCTGATGCACCAGATGACGTTGCTTTGCTAACCATAGAAATGACGGAGTAATTTGAGGTTAAAAGTAGTGCTGCGAGCGAAAACTTCAGTGCGGCAGGGCAAAGCCCGCTATATATTCTTTTTGCTGTCTCGAACCTTCAGTTTAGATTGGATAAAGTCACTGTGGGACACATAGATTAATTCTGAAACCCTTCTAATTAAACTATCCTCATACTTATCCAGCGTTTCGTCAGAAAATGCAATCCGCCACATGTTTTCAATAAGATCAGTTTTTTGTTTGTAGTCATAATGATCATTGATTAGGCGTGTAAATTCATAAAGTGATGTTGAGTTGTTAGCTTGTTCCTTTGCTAACGAAGCCAATTCTTCAATTTCATCGGTTGATATAGAAAGCTCTTCTTTTAAGACTTTGGTAAATTCAGCTGCTTCTCGGTCATCTAATTGATGGTCGGAATTCATTACTTCAATCATCAATGCAGCAGAGGCTAGATTTAGTTTTTTAGCCGTGTCGTCAGGAGCTTGCGCGGCTGTCTTTGAAAAGTGGCTATCAAAAAAAGATTTAAACGTATTAAGCATAAAGTTTACCAGTGATTAATAAATATAGGGACTATGATGCCATATCAATTGAGAGTTGCAATGGCACCTGCAACTACGGAGATATCGGCATCTTTTCTAGAAGCATTTTCCGACAAATAGCGTCTGAAGTGTTTGCCTCCTGGTTCTCCCTTGAACAATCCCAAAATATGGCGCGTCATATGTTGGAGAGGGGTACCTTTGCGAAGTTCTGATTCCATGTAGGGAATATAATTTTCTAAATAGTCGAGTCTAGTTAGACTGTTTTCTATGTCACCAAAAACCACAGAATCAATCTGAGAAAGAAGGAAAGGGTTTTGATAGGCTTCTCGGCCGACCATGACACCGTCAACTTTCGAACCCAAGTCGTTAACCTCATCTATATCCTTAATCCCCCCGTTGATAATTATCTCCAGCTCTGGGAAGCACTCCTTCATATCAAATACTCGTGCATAGTTAAGCGGAGGGACTTCTCGATTTTGCTTGGGAGACAAACCCGACAATATCGCTATTCGGGCATGAATAATAAATGTATCGCAGCCAGAATCCGCCACGGTAGCTATAAATTTTTGAAGAAATTCGGCATTATCTTTATCGTCAATTCCGATTCTACATTTTACCGTTACCGGCAATGACGTAGCGTGCTGCATACTCTCTACGCAGTTCGCGACAAGCTTAGGCTCAGCCATCAGGCAGGCGCCAAATGCACCAGACTGAACCCGAGCGCTAGGACACCCAACGTTGAGATTGATTTCCTGATAGCCTGCGTTTTCGCCGAGTTTGGCCGCCATCGCGAGCTGGGCGGGATCGCTTCCTCCAAGCTGCAACGCCACGGGCTGCTCGCTGTTATCGTGCTGAAGGAGGTACGCCGCGTCTCCGTGCGCTAGAGCCGCACTGGTAACCATTTCAGTATAGAGTAGGGTGTGCTTAGAAAATTGACGGAGAAACATCCGATCGTGCCTGTCGGTCCAATCCATCATGGGGGCTACACAAAATTTTCGACTAAAACTCATATTGAATACAATTCTTACTAATTCACCTAAACGTCAGGTCTGTGTTGATTGAGAGTATGCTGGTTCTACTGCGCCGGCTGACCATAAAAGCTTCTCAGCTTCAGGCTGCATCGACCTTGAAGTGACTATTATAGCAGTTAGGAATTGCTAGGGTTTAGCGTATAATTCTGAGTCTCGCTAAACTTCAATGTGATTAATCAAAGCCAATGTCTGAAATTAGAACCCGAATAGCTCCCTCTCCAACTGGGGATCCGCACGTAGGCACTGCCTATATCGCATTATTTAACCGCTGCTTTGCTCACCACCATGGCGGAAAATTTATCTTAAGAATTGAAGACACTGATCAGGTGCGAAGCACCGATCAGTCTGAGAAAGATATCTTGGATGCGCTGGCTTGGCTAGGGCTCAGCTGGGACGAAGGGCCCGGCATAGGCGGTGAATATGGTCCCTACAAACAAAGCGAGCGCGGGGCGACTTACGATCAACATATTAATCAGCTGCTAGACAATGGCTCGGCGTTTCGGTGTTTTTGTACATCCCACAGGCTCGACGATCTGCGCAAGCAACAAATGAGTGACAAAGCTAGTGTTGGCTATGATGGTCACTGCTTGCAACTGGCCCCCGAGGCAGTCGCTGCACGTTTAGATGCTGGCGAGGAGTATGTTATTCGAATGAAAATTCCCAGCGAAGGGGAGTGTACATTTGATGACATGCTCAGAGGCCCTGTCTCGATTGCGTGGTCTCAGGTTGATATGCAGGTACTTATCAAATCTGACGGCAAACCAACCTATCACTTTGCCAATGTAGTGGACGATCATCTCATGAAGATCAGTCATGTCATTCGCGGAGAGGAATGGATTAATTCCGCGCCTAAACATATATTGCTTTACCAATATTTTGGCTGGGATGTTCCTGTTCTCTGTCATATGCCTCTGCTTCGAAATCCTGATAAAAGTAAACTCAGCAAGCGCAAGAATCCAACCAGTATCGGCTACTATCAAGCAATGGGCTATCTCCCAGAAGCAATGTTGAACTATCTCGGAATGATGGGATGGACGATGCCAACTGGCGAGGAGATGTTTACTCTGCAGGAAATGACCGACGCTTTCGATATTAAAAGGGTATCTTTAGGTGGTCCAATATTCGATACAGAAAAACTGGATTGGCTAAATGGCAAATATATTAGAGAGTCTTTAGATGACAAACAGTTTGCCGAACTCTTTGCTCAGTGGGCTTTTAGTCCTGAAAAAATTCAACGAATTGTGCCCCTACTGAAACAAAGGGTAGAACGTTTTAGCGATGTCGCTGATCTAGGTAGCTTTTTCATCAGCGCTAATCCTGTCTTGTCAGTCGATCTTTTTGAGCACAAGGGCTTAACTACCGAGGCTCAAGTTAAAATTCTGCAATTTAGTTTGTGGCATCTGGAAGCGCTACAGGGTTGGAATAGAGACTCTATTGAGGCGTCTCTGCAAGGGTTAGCGGCGCAACTGGATTTAAAGATTCGGGATTTTTTGTTTCCGCTGTTTTTAGCGATTAGCGGCAAGGCGGTGTCTACCTCTGTCATAGAGTCAATCGACATATTACGGCTGGATATCGCGCGAGCTCGATTGCGCGCAGCCATTGACACTCTTGGCGGGGTTTCTAAAAAAATGGCGAAGAATCTAGAGCGAGAATACCGCGCTCTTAACTAAGCTTACGGCTGAATCTATCGTTTCAGGTTAATTGCTAGTCGCAACGGATTGACTTGGCGACCGGCTGTGCTTAGAATGCGCCAGTTTTTCGAATACCCGCAATCTGAAAAACGTCAGGAAATAATGGGGCCTTAGCTCAGCTGGGAGAGCGCAACGCTGGCAGCGTTGAGGTCATCGGTTCGATCCCGATAGGCTCCACCATTTCTTGATTTCCTCCAATGGTCTCCCCTAATAGTAATATTGTGGCTCTGGCCTCAATGTATCCATTACTATTAAATTCATACCGCACTAAAACCAAATTATTAGAAAAACTAATGCATAAAAAAGACGCTTCGGGTTATCCCCTTAGCGCCTTAATTTAGGTCATCTCCCGCGTTATTTTACAGGGTAATCTCTCGCAGTGTATCCTTTGTAAAGCTGACGTGGTCGACCGATCTTGTATTCGGCGCTCATCATTTCGTTCCAGTGAGCAATCCAGCCAGGAGTTCTTCCAGTTGCAAAAATCACTGTGAATAAGCTAGTCGGTATGCCGATTGCCTTGAGGACAATGCCAGAGTAGAAATCGACATTGGGATAGAGCTTTTTAGAGATGAAATACTCATCTTCTAGTGCAATTTTTTCCAGTTTACGGGCGATTCTAAAGAGTGGGTCATTTTCAATACCCAGCTCTGCTAGTACTTCATCACAGATACCACGCATTACTTTTGCCCTTGGGTCGAAATTTTTGTAAACCCGGTGACCAAAGCCCATTAGCCGGAAAGGGTCACTCTTATCTTTAGCTTTCAGGATATATTCTTCGATTCTCGATTCGTCACCAATTTCGTCCAGCATTTCCAACACCGCTTCGTTAGCGCCGCCATGAGCGGGGCCCCACAGGGCGGCTATGCCAGAGGCAATACAGGCGTAGGGGTTGGCGCCAGTTGAGCCGGCGAGTCTTACAGTGGACGTTGAGGCATTCTGCTCATGGTCTGCATGAAGCAAGAAGATTGTGTCCATTGCTTTGACCAAAGTAGGGCTAACTTTGGGAGCTTCGCAGGGCGTGCTAAACATCATGTGCAAGAAATTCTCGCTAAAACTCATGTTGTTTTGAGGGTACATAAACGGTTGACCGACGCCGTGCTTGTAGCACATAGCTGCCAGTGTCGGCATTTTAGCAATGACACGGCGAGCGGCCGTCATTCTGTGCTCAGGTAAATTAGTGTCTAAGGTGTCATGATAAAAAGCAGACAGTGCGCCCACTACACCGCACAGCATCGCCATGGGGTGTGCGGTGCGTGGGAACCCCTTAAAGAACTGGTGAATCTGTTCGTCAACCATCGTGTGGTAGCGAATCCCATTCTCGAAATCTGCATTTTCCTCTGCGCTGGGTAATTCACCGTTAAGCAGCAGATAACAGGTTTCAAGAAAGGTGGAGTGCTCTGCGAGTTGCTCAATAGGGTAACCCCTGTAAAGCAGGATTCCTGCGCCGCCGTCGATGTAGGTGATTTCGGAATCGCAAGCTGCAGTTGAGACGAAACCTGGGTCGTAAGTGAAAACGCCTTCGCCAACTAGGCTTCTTACATCTACTACATCAGGGCCAGTACTGCCTTCATAAACGGGCAATTCGATAATTTTGTCTATCCCGTCAATGGTTAGCTGGGCCTTTTTTTCACTCATGCTGGACTCCTGTAGAATATTAGAAAGAGAGATAAATCATAAAAATCAATTTGTTATAGCTGTTATTTAGTAAAAAGGACAGCCTGTGTCTGATTAATAGGGAAGGCATACTAGGAAGAGACTTGGTGCGTTGTCAAATGTTTGTCGAATCTAGTTTCCGAGTAGACATTGGTGCAATTATAGTAGATACAGTCTCTCTGATTTACTTAAATCTCCACAATTTGCCAGTTTGTGCTAAACCATTAGTATAGGGATTATCTTCTCTGCAAGCCTTCCTTTAAAGGCTGACAAAGTATTGTCATAATTGGGCTTATGGGCTGAAGATTTATTGTATTGGGTAGCCTATAAGCTTATACTTTCCGTCGTTAAAATATCCTAATTTGTATAAGTATTTCAAACAGTTTGCGTATTTTTTCGAGCTCGGAAACTGCATACACTTAATCCACATCAAGGGACTTAGTATAACGTGAAAGACACAAGACCTGTAAATCTTAACCTGCTTGTTTTTAGATGGCCGATCGCCGCCATCACATCGATACTTCACAGAATCAGCGGCGGATTCATCTTCTTCGGATTAGCCGCGCTTTTATATCTCCTCGATCTGTCACTTAGCTCCCAGGCGGGCTTTGATGAAGCTGCGGTCCTGCTCAGTGGCACCACTGTAAAGTTGATTGTCTGGGCCGTCGCGTCGGGCATTCTTTACCACTTAATCGCAGGTATCAAACATTTAATTATGGATTACGGCATAGGCGAGACTGTTGAAGGTGGTAAAACGGGTGCGATTTTAGTACTTGCCGCTTCAGCTGTCGCTATTGCTATCGCGGGGTACTGGATATGGTAACTAATGCAACCAGCCTAAGCCGGTCGGGGGTGTCTGACTGGCTCATTCAGCGGACTAGCGCTGTTATTTTGGCCGCCTACACGCTTTTTGTCCTAGGGGTGTTTATTGTAAACCCAAGCATGGACTACAACTCGTGGAGTGCTTTGTTCAACTCTAATCCAATGCGATTGTTTAGTTTGATAACAATTTTCGCTCTATGCGGCCACGCATGGATAGGGCTTTGGACCATCACCACTGATTATTTAAATGTCCACCATGTTGGACGCTTTGCAACAATCAGTAGACTTACAGTTCAGGCAATATGCGCACTAATTACAGTGACGTATTTGTTCTGGGGCATTCAGATTTTTTGGGGTAGTTAGATGACAACCATGCGCAATATTTCTTTTGATGCGGTTATTGTTGGCGGCGGCGGTGCAGGTTTGCGTGCGGCGCTGCAATTGTCTCAGTCCGGTTTCAAAACAGCAGTAATTTCCAAAGTGTTTCCAACTCGCTCACACACCGTATCAGCACAAGGCGGCATTACCTGTGCGATTGCCAGTGATGATCCAAATGATGACTGGCGGTGGCATATGTATGACACCGTGAAAGGGTCTGACTACATCGGCGATCAAGATGCAATCGAGTACATGTGTAGTGAAGGGCCTAAGGCTGTGTTTGAAATGGAACATATGGGATTACCTTTTTCGCGAACAGAAAGCGGCCGAATCTATCAGCGACCGTTTGGCGGCCAGTCAAAAGACTACGGCAAGGGTGGACAGGCAGCCAGAACATGTGCGGCGGCCGACAGAACCGGCCACGCTCTTCTTCACACGCTTTATCAAGGAAATCTCAAGAACAACACAGTTTTCTTAAATGAGTGGTACGCCACAGATTTGGTTAAGAACCAAGACGGCGATGTCGTCGGCGTGATTGCGATATGCATAGAAAGTGGTGAAACAGTTTTCGTAAAATCAAAAGCGACAGTATTCGCAACCGGCGGTGCTGGGCGGATCTACGCGTCGACAACTAATGCAATGATCTGCACCGGCGATGGTGCAGGCATGGCAATGCGTGCCGGCTACCCAATGCAAGATATGGAAATGTGGCAGTTTCACCCGACAGGTATTTACGGTGCCGGGACTCTTGTTACCGAAGGATGCAGAGGCGAGGGTGGCTACTTAATTAATAAGGATGGCGAGCGCTTTATGGAGCGCTACGCGCCTAATGTAAAAGATTTGGCGGGCCGCGATGTTGTCGCCCGATCCATGGTTCTTGAAATGCTTGAAGGTCGAGGCTGCGGTGAAAATGGCGATCACGTGATGTTGAAGCTGGACCATCTTGGGGAAGACGTGCTTAACGCTAAGTTGCCTGGAATCTTAGAGCTCTCACGAACATTTGCTCACGTAGACCCCGTTAAAGAGCCTATTCCGGTGGTGCCAACTTGCCATTACATGATGGGTGGCATTCCTACCAACGTGAATGGTCAGGCTCTTACTCAGGACAGAGACGGTGTCGATCAGGCTATTCCAGGGCTGTTTGCAGTAGGTGAGGCGGCCTGTGTTTCAGTTCACGGCGCTAACCGTCTTGGTGGCAACAGTTTATTGGATCTCATCGTCTTCGGCCGTGCCGCGGGCAAGCATATTCAAGAAATGTTGCAGCAGGGCTTAGAGCAAAGACAAGCAAGTGACTCAGACATAGAAATGTCTATGTCTCGCCTAGCACGAATGAATGAAAGTACCTCAGGCGAAAGTGTGCCGGTACTACGTAAAGAGCTTCAGACCATTATGCAGAACTACTTTGGCGTTTTCCGCAAAGGAGAGTTCATGCAGGAAGGGATTAAAAAGCTCGAAGTGTTGCGTCAGCGGATTGATAACGTCCACTTGACCGATAAGAGCAATACTTTTAACACCGCTCGTATTGAAGCTCTCGAGCTTGAGAATTTATTTGAAGTCGCGCGTGCTACAGCAATTTCTGCTGAGGCAAGACCTGAAAGCCGCGGAGCTCACGCTCGTGATGATTTCAGAGAGAGAGATGACGAGAATTGGCTATGCCATTCTATGTATTTTCCAGAAGACAAAAAAGTAGGCAAGCGAGCGGTGAATTTTTCGCCGAAGACCGTCGACACTTTTGAGCCTTCAGTTAGATCCTATTAATATTAACTACGTAAATTTAGGTGGTATGCCGTGTTAGTTAGCATATATCGTTACAATCCTGAGATCGACAGTAAGCCATTTATGCAGGATATAGAAGTAGAGATACCAGAAGGTAAAGACTTGATGGTGCTTGATGTCCTTAATCTAGCGAAAGAAAAGGACCCTACTATTGTTTATCGCAGGTCATGCCGAGAGGGTGTTTGTGGTTCTGATGGCATGAGTATCAATGGTCAAAATGGACTAGGCTGTATTACGCCTTTATCAGACGCGGTCAAACCTGGTAAGAAACTAGTGCTACGGCCGTTGCCTGGCCTGCCAGTGATTCGAGACCTTGTCGTTGATATGTCAATATTCTACAAGCAGTTCGAAAAAGTTAAGCCATGGTTAATGAATGATACGCCGGCTCCCGCAATCGAGAGGCTGCAGTCACAAGAAGATAGAGCAAAGTTAGATGGCCTCTACGAATGCATACTTTGTGCATGTTGTAGTACGGCATGTCCTTCGTTCTGGTGGAATCCCGATAAATTTATCGGTCCCGCTGGCCTCTTGCAGGCTTATCGGTTTTTAGCCGACACCCGCGATACAGCTGCAGCTGAGCGGCTAGCAGGATTAGACGATCCGTTCAGCGTATTTCGTTGCCGCGGTATTATGAACTGCGTATCGGTCTGCCCAAAGGGATTAAACCCTACCCGGGCAATCGGGCACATTCGCAGTATGTTGGTGGCCGAGGGCACGTAGTGCAGAGTAAAGGATTAGCTCTGCATTAGTATTTGATAATAAAAGCTAGACAGAATTAGTTCAGCACAAACGAACGGAATAAAGCGCCTAATTGGCGCCAACGCTGAGGTAAAAAATGCAACAAAATATGATGGAATTGATGCTGAGCAGCGGTCACATATCGGGCTCTAATGCTGCATATGTAGAAGATCTTTATGAATCCTATCTCACTGACCCCGATTCAATACCTGAGCAGTGGAAGGATTATTTTACGTCATTACCCCCTATTAATGGCTCTACCGCGCCAGATGTTTCGCACGCAGCTATTCGTAAAGATTTCAAAGCGCTTAGTAAAAGAAGCAGATTCACTCCTGTTTTAAGTAATGACGCTGTTGTTAACTCCGAACATGAGCGTAAGCAAGTTCAAGTAATGCTACTTATTAGCTCATATCGTGTGAGAGGACATCAAAAAGCAGGACTTGACCCCCTCGGGTTAATGCACCGGGAACGAGTGCCTGATTTAGAGCTCGAGTTTCACGACCTTTCCCCTGTAGATTATTCCACTTCGTTTCAGACTGGCTCCTTATTTATTAGTCGTGATATCGCTCCCTTGCGAGACATTGTCGATACACTAGAGCGAATCTACTGTAGCTCCATTGGCTATGAGTTCATGCACATAGTTAATTTGGAAGAAAAGCAATGGATACAACAACGCATTGAAGGTAATGATGGTTTTCCAGCATTCGAAAACGATGTTAAACGCCATTTGCTTGAGCGACTTATCGCCGCAGAAGGCTTAGAAAAACACCTGGATTCAAAATATCCTGGCACCAAAAGATTTGGGCTAGAGGGTGGTGAAAGCTTGATTCCGGCACTTGACGAGCTGGTTCAACGTTCCGGTAACTATGGCGTAAAAGAAATAGTATTGGGCATGGCGCATCGAGGACGTTTAAACGTTCTGGTAAACATTCTAGGCAAAAACCCTGCCGACTTGTTCGACGAATTTGAAGGCAAAGTCGTTTATGAGAGCTCAGGGGATGTAAAGTATCATCAGGGATTCTCATCAAATATCATGACCACCGGCGGTGAAGTCCACATGGCCATGGCATTTAACCCATCTCATTTGGAAATCGTGGCGCCGGTTGTTGAAGGCTCTGTCAGAGCCCGTCAGTCTCGGCGTGGAGATAAAGAAGGTTCCCAAGTACTGCCGATCATTATTCATGGTGATGCAGCATTCTCCGGTCAAGGCGTTGTGATGGAGACATTTCAAATGTCCATGACTCGTGCTTATTCCACCGGTGGTACGGTTCATATAGTAATAAATAACCAAGTAGGTTTCACTACCAGCCGTCAAGATGATGCTCGCTCTACCGAGTATTGTACTGACGTTGCTAAAATGGTTCAGGCGCCCATCTTTCACGTTAATGCTGATGACCCTGAAGCGGTTTTATTTGTCACACAATTAGCTTTGGATTTTAGATACCAATTTAAGAAAGATGTTGTTGTTGATTTGGTTTGCTATCGCAGGCGCGGACACAATGAAACTGACGAACCAGCATCAACTCAACCCTTAATGTATGCCGCTATCAAGCAGCATAAATCCACTCGCGTTTTATACGCCGAACTGCTTGACGCTCAGAATATAATGAGCACCGCAGAATCTGATTTGCTCAACAAAAACTACCGCACCGCGTTAGACACAGGCGAGCACGTTGTAAAAAGCCTCGTTAAAGAGCCTAGTGTTGAGCTATTCGTTGACTGGAGTCCTTATCTTGGTCATGCCTGGAGTCCTCATTTTAATACATCCATATCGCTCAAAACGCTCCAAGGCCTTGCTCGAAAATTAGTTATACCGCCAAAAGGTTTTAAAACTCAGCGCCAAGTTCAAAAACTTTTGAACGATCGGTCGAGCATGGCGGCGGGTGACTTACCAATAGATTGGGGTTTTGCTGAAACTCTTGCCTATGCCAGCATTCTTATAACGGGCAACAAGGTTAGGATTACGGGACAAGACGTGCGTCGAGGCACTTTCTCACATCGCCATGCTGTTCTCCACGATCAAGTTACTGGTGAAACCTATACACCGTTACAGTCGTTAGAAAAAAACCAAGGTAGCTTTACTATTTACGACTCGCTACTTTCAGAAGCGGCGGTGCTGGCATTTGAATATGGCTACGCAACAACCATACCCAACGCATTGGTAATATGGGAAGCCCAGTTCGGCGATTTCGCGAATTCTGCTCAAGTGGTAATTGATCAGTTCATCACCAGCGGCGAGCATAAATGGTCACGACTTTGCGGATTGACACTGTTATTACCCCATGGCTACGAAGGGCAAGGCCCTGAGCATTCTTCAGCCAGGCTCGAACGCTTCTTGCAACTTTGTGCTGAACAGAATATCCAAGTGTGTGTACCCACAACGTCTGCACAAGTGTTTCATATGCTGCGTAAGCAAGTATTGTGTCCACTACGCAAGCCGCTGGTGGTTATGTCGCCGAAGAGTTTGCTTCGCCATAAAGAGTCTGTATCAAGTCTTGAAGAACTGGCCGAGGGTTCTTTTCAAGTAGTGCTTGATGAAACTGACGATTTCGATCCATCGACTATTAAGCGGCTAATTATTTGCAGTGGCAAAGTTTATTACGACTTGAGAGCAGAACGACGCACTCGGGAGATAAACAACATTGCTATCATTCGTATGGAACAGCTCTATCCGTTCCCACACGACGATTTTTTAAACTGCTTGCTGCAGTATAAAAACCTTGAATCTATTGCATGGTGTCAAGAAGAGCCTATGAATCAGGGTGCTTGGTATTCAAGCCAACATCATCTACGAGCGGCTATAAATGAGCATTTCCCCAGTATTTACCTCGAGTATGTAGGTAGAGATGCATCTGCATCGGTGGCGGCAGGCTATCCGGCGCTTCATTTAAGCCAATTGAAAAAATTTATTGACGAAGCCTTAAGCTAATTAATTGCAAGTAATCGACTGCGTGCTCGTGATCGATTAAAAAGGACAGACTATGACAATAGAATTAAAAGCACCCACTCTTCCTGAATCAGTTCCAGATGGCACGATTGCGACCTGGTATAAGAACGTAGGTGATACTGTTACCCGGGATGAACTACTTGTCGACATTGAAACGGACAAAGTAGTTATCGAAGTAGTGTCGCCCACGGACGGCGTACTGAAAGAGATCATTAAAAATACTGGCGACACCATCGTTAGCAACGAGGCTATAGGTAGCGTTACAGCGGTGGACGCATCGGCTTCGCCAGCGGCTCCAGCGCAAGTACCGGCAGCAACGCCCGCCAGCGCGTCAACAGATGAATCGCTGCCTAGTCCAGCAGCTAAAAAGTTAATCTCAGAGAATGCACTAGACGGTGAGTCTATCTCTGGCAGTGGCAAAGATGGACGTATAACCAAAGAGGATGTTGTGAGCCATATGCAAAAGCCCGTGCCTTCTGCATCTGCAGTTCCAGTTCCAGCACCCGCGGTTGTATCCGCCGATGGCCGTACTGAAGAACGAGTACCAATGAGCCGGTTACGAGCAAAAGTTGCCGAGCGCTTGCTTCATGCAACACAAAGTACAGCAATGTTGACGACGTTCAATGAAGTCAACATGAAGCCAATCATGGACATTCGTAGTCGTTATAAAGATCAGTTTGAAAAGACTCACGACGGCGTCAGGCTCGGCTTCATGTCATTCTTTGTACGAGCCTGCATTGAAGGTTTAAAAAGATTTCCCGCAGTCAACGCATCATTAGATGGTAAAGAAATCGTCTATCATGGCTATCAAGATATTGGCGTAGCCGTTGGCTCACCTCGAGGTTTGGTTGTACCGGTACTACGCAACGCCGACAACATGGGTCTTGCGCAAATAGAGAAATCAATCCGTGAATACGGACTGAAAGCCCAAGATGGAAAACTTGCGATTGATGACCTAGCCGGCGGAACTTTTACTATTTCCAACGGCGGTGTATTCGGCTCACTATTATCGACCCCTATTCTTAATCCTCCGCAGACCGCTATTTTGGGTATGCACAAGATTCAAGAAAGGCCAATGGCTATTGATGGCGAGGTGAAAATCCTTCCCATGATGTACTTAGCTCTTTCTTATGATCATCAAATGATAGATGGCAAAGAAGCGGTGCAGTTCCTTGTAACTGTCAAAGAATTATTAGAAGACCCTACAAGGTTAATTCTAGAAATTTAACTCAATAACTAAACTCTATTAAAGAGAATTAATTATGGCTAGTGAATACGATGTAGTAGTTATTGGATCCGGACCTGCCGGCTACGTAGCGGCAATTAGGTGTGCGCAACTTGGCTTTAAAACGGCGTGCATAGAAAAGTGGATAGATAAAGAAAGCAAGACAGTCTACGGTGGTACATGTTTGAACGTAGGGTGCATACCTTCCAAGGCCTTGTTGGACAGCTCACACAAATATTTAGAAGCGACCCAGCATTTTGATGTGCATGGTATTAAAGTTTCAAAAGTTGAGATTGATGTTCCTGCAATGATTGCTCGCAAAACCAAAGTGGTAGAACAGCTAACCGGAGGCATCAAAGGCCTTTTCGCCGGCAACAAAGTTGATGGTATCGGTGGCACCGGTAAGGTGACTGGCGCAAACACAGTAATGGTTACCAAAACCGACGGTGAGAAAGAAGAGCTATCGGCTAAACATATTGTCATCGGGGCGGGTTCAATACCTATCGCTATCCCCCCAGCACCAGTGGATCAGGACACAATTGTCGACTCCACAGGCGCATTGGAATTCCTTGAAGTACCCAAGCGCCTTGGAGTTATTGGCGCCGGAGTGATTGGGCTAGAGCTTGGCAGCGTTTGGGCTCGACTCGGCTCAGAAGTTACAGTTTTAGAAGCTATGGATGAATTTCTTCCCATGGCGGATAAGCAGATTTCGAAAGAATCTGCCAAGATTTTCGCGAAACAAGGTCTTGATATTAAGCTAGGAGCGAGAGTCACCGGCAGCAAGCTGAGCAAAGGTGCGAAGAAATCAGTCACCATTGAATATACAGATTCGCAAGGCGAGCAAAAAGCTCAGTTCGATAAAGTTATTGTTGCTGTTGGTCGCCGACCATACACTGACGAACTGTTAGATCCTGCTGTTGGCATAGAAATGGATGAGCGAGGCTTCATTAAAGTTAACGATCAATGCCAAACTAACATCCCAAGTATTTATGCTTGTGGTGATGTAGTGCGTGGGCCAATGCTTGCGCATAAAGGTATGGAAGAAGGCGTTATGGTTGCTGAGCGAATTGCTGGCAAAATGACTCAAGTTAATTACGACCTTGTACCATCGGTTATCTACACCCATCCAGAAGTTGCTTGGGTTGGTAAAAACGAAGAAGAACTCAAAGCCGACGGCGTTGAATACAACGTTGGAGCCTTTCCATTTGCTGCAAATGGTCGCGCGCTGGCATCTAATGATACAGACGGCATGGTAAAGATGCTCGCTGATGCAAAAACCGACCGTATATTAGGTTGTCACATTATTGGATCGGCAGCAGCTGACTTGTTGCAGCAGATCGTAATAGCGATGGAATTTAGTTCTAGCGCTGAAGACATTGGTTTAACCATGTTTTCTCATCCTGCATTATCCGAGGCTGTTCACGAAGCGGCACTGGCCGTAAATGGCCATGCTATCCATATTGCTAATCGCAAACGCAAAAAATAACTCTCTAAAAATCGATGGAGCTTAAATGAATTTACACGAATATCAGGCGAAAGAATTATTCGCCGAATACGGGCTGCCTGTATCTAAAGGCTATGCTGTTGACACCCCTGAGGACGCAGCCGCTGCTACCGCTAAAATTGGTGGCGACAAATGGGTTGTTAAAGCCCAAGTCCATGCAGGCGGCCGCGGTAAAGCGGGTGGTGTGAAGCTGGTTAACAGTGCTGAAGAGGCTAGTGAATTTGCAGCCTCTTGGCTTGGCAAAAACTTGGTGACCTATCAAACTGATGCTAATGGTCAGCCAGTGACGAAAATTCTGGTTGAGTCTTGTACCGATATCGCTCAAGAATTGTATCTTGGCGCAGTCGTTGATCGCTCTACGAGACGAGTTGTATTCATGGC
Source organism: Pseudohongiellaceae bacterium (assembly GCA_047627195.1). GTDB lineage: Bacteria > Pseudomonadota > Gammaproteobacteria > Pseudomonadales > Pseudohongiellaceae > UBA9145. The sequence continues at coordinate 44,419 of JBLHTH010000005.1, forward strand.
TTCAACCGAAGGTGGTGTTGAGATTGAGAAAGTTGCAGAAGAAACGCCAGAGAAAATTCTCAGGGCAATTATCGATCCATTGGTTGGTGCACAGCCATACCAAGGGCGAGATTTAGCCTTTCGCTTAGGCTTAGAAGGCGTTCAGATTAAGCAATTTACTGCACTTTTTCTCGGCTTGTCCAAGATGTTTCATGATCTCGATTTTGCATTATTAGAAATTAACCCACTAGTAATTACTGAAAAAGGTGATCTCCATTGTCTCGATGGCAAAATCAACATCGACAGCAATGCAATGTACCGTCAGGCAAAGCTGAAAGAAATGCATGACCCTTCTCAAGAAGACGAGCGTGAAGCAGATGCGGCAAAGTGGGAACTCAACTATGTTGCTCTTGATGGCAACATCGGCTGTATGGTTAATGGCGCAGGTTTGGCAATGGGCACTATGGATATTGTGCAATTGCACGGCGGTAGCCCAGCTAACTTTTTAGACGTTGGTGGCGGTGCTACTAAAGAGCGCGTCACTGAAGCATTCAAAATAATCTTATCAGACGAAAATGTGGCGGCGGTGTTGGTGAATATTTTTGGCGGCATTGTGCGCTGCGATCTTATCGCTGAAGGTGTTATTGGCGCTGTTGAAGAAGTAGGGGTTAAAGTGCCCGTGGTTGTTCGACTAGAAGGTAACAATGCTGAAATAGGGCGTGAAGTCTTGGGAAAAAGCGGGTTTAACATTATCGCCGCTACTAGTCTGGCTGATGCAGCTGAAAAAGTTGTGGCTGCCGCCGGAGGATCAAAATGAGCATATTAATTGATAGCAACACTAAAGTAATTTGTCAGGGTTTCACAGGATCTCAAGGTACCTTTCATTCACAGCAAGCGATTGACTACGGCACAAAAATGGTAGGTGGCGTGACACCAGGAAAGGGTGGTCAAACTCATCTTGGTTTGCCTGTTTTTAATACTGTTTTAGAGGCCTATGAAGCCACTGAGGCAGACGCGACGGTGATTTATGTACCAGCTGCTTTTTGTAAAGATTCGATCCTAGAAGCTGCCAATTCTGGTGTAAAGCTAATTGTTTGTATCACCGAAGGTATACCAACTCTGGACATGTTGGTTGCTAAAGAATGCTGTGATCAACTCGGCGTGCGTTTGATTGGTCCTAACTGCCCTGGCGTTATTACACCGGGACAATGCAAGATAGGCATCATGCCAGGCCATATTCACTTGCCCGGAAAAGTAGGGATTGTGTCTCGCTCAGGTACGCTCACTTATGAGGCGGTTAAGCAGACTACCGACTTTGGTTTTGGGCAGTCCTCTTGCGTAGGTATTGGAGGCGATCCAATTCCTGGTTCAAACTTCATTGATATCCTTGGTATGTTCCAAGCCGATCCACAAACAGAAGCCATTGTTATGATTGGTGAAATTGGCGGAACAGCTGAAGAAGAAGCGGCGGCTTATATCAAGGCTAATGTCACCAAGCCTGTGGTGGCTTATATTGCAGGCGTTACTGCGCCACCTGGGAAAAGAATGGGGCATGCCGGTGCAATAATTTCTGGTGGGAAAGGCACAGCAGACGAAAAGTTTGCTGCTCTTCAAGATGCTGGTGTAAAGACTGTAAGAAGCCTTGCCGATATCGGTAGCGGTTTAAGTGAACTCACGGGCTGGTAGTTTTCTACCAGCACGCCCCCTCTAATTTTTTGCAGCAGATTTCTTCTGAAATTTGCTTCGCAAAAGGTTCTAATCCGTAAAGATTCTGTGATAGTCTTTGTGAAATCCGGCATAAATCGCTGAATTACAGGGACTATTTTTCTTGTTTTGATTTTGAAAAATAGACAACCTGTTAGATGGTTACTAACGTACTCAACTGAAATTTATTTGGGTAGATTCGTAACCATCTAGTACTGTGTTTTAAGAATAAAGTTTTCGTGGTATTGATTTCTGTAGCCACGTAAAAATTATTTTTGAAATAAATCGCTAGGCAAATAAAATAAAAGCTTTATTGGTTAAGTTAGTTGTTTGTACCAGTAGTGTCCCGGAACTGACCTAACCTGATTTGTTAACAACAATAGGATGGCACATGAAAAACCGTCGAATAAAAAATCTGAGTATGTCAGCGCTGGCGTTACTCATTTCTAGTTTCTTAGGGTTTGCGCAAGCTGCTGAAATAATCGTAGACAGCAGCATTTTAGATCAAGCTATGGATGTGATTGCTGAGAAGTACAGTGATTCAGCACAGGCGCAATCAGAAATCACCCGTTTACAAAACGATACCAGCTCTGTTTTTGAGGAATTTAAAAGAGAGAACGACAACCTGGAATCATTGTTAGTAGTTAATGCTGGTTTTAGAAAGCAAATTGCAAATCAAGAGCAGCAAATAATAACCCTTGATAACTCAATTGCCTCGGTTGCGGAAGTGACTCGGGAAATTCCGTTGTTAATGGAGAAAATGCTAGCCAGCATAGAGCAGTTTATTGAGTTGGATTACCCTTTCCACATAGACCAAAGACGCGCGCGAGTTCAGTTTGCTAGAGATGCAATAGATAATCCTGATGTGTCCATTGCTGAAAAATTTCGACAAGTACTTGTAATGTATCAAACAGAGACTTCTTACGGTCGTACTTTTGAAACATTCCCTGACACAATTTCAATAAGCGGCGCTGAACGTGATGTAACGCTGGCGCGATATGGAAGAGTAGCTTTGATGTATCAGACGACCGATCGCCAGGTTACTGGTGCTTGGGACAATATTGCTAGGGAGTGGGTTGAATTACCCGCCGGTGATTATAGATCTGCTATCCAGAAAGCCATCCGCATAGCACAAAATTTAGATGCGCCGGACATTATTAATCTACCTGTTATTGCTCCGGAGGCTGCACGATAATGAAAAACCTAACTAAAACACTAAGCCTCACAGTCGCAACTGTATTCGCTCTTTGCGCCACTCAAGTTTTTTCCCAAGCGGGAAATTTAGGCGATTTACTGGAACTAGTTCGGCAGGATGCTGTGGCAGAATCAGCAGAGTATAGCCGCCGGGTTCAAGAGTTCGAACAAAACGCTAACCGTCAGCAAGAAATTCTAGATATCACGAAGCAGCGATATATAGAGCAAGAAACTCTTCAAGGCGAGCTAAGTACTGAGTTCGAAAATAATACGATTACTATTGGCCAGAAGCGTGAAATATTGCGTGATGCCCGTGGCGATTTAAATGAGTTGTTCGGCACGCTGCAAGGTGTTGCAGGCGACTTTTTGAGCACTTTTGAAAATTCACTGATCAGTGCTCAATTTCCAGGCCGCTCCGAAGCGCTTGAAGCTTTTATTGAGAAAGCAGGCAGCACAATCGAGCAGTTGGATGTGTCTGAGATTGAAACTTTCTGGTTCTACATGCAACAAGAAATGACTGAGTCTGCAAGGGTTGTTACCTATAGCGGCGATGTAACACTTCCTGCCGGCGATACTGTTAATAGACAGATCACGCGCATAGGTGCATTTAACGCCGTCTCTGAGGGTGATTACCTTAGCTACGATGGCGACATAGGTCATTTACAAGTGTTGCCAAAGCAGCCGCCAGCAGGTGTTGTTGGAGCCGCTATGGCCCTTGAAGCAGCAACCTCTGGATTTACTCGAGTTGGTATAGATCCAACCGGTGGTG